>NZ_JAFCTX010000068.1:0-9906 GCF_049896245.1 Cypionkella sp. TWP1-2-1b2
CCACGCATAACACTCCAGCTGCTCCCGCCTAAAAGCGGGATTGTTGCACGACTGGGGTGGTCAGTTTTGGACGCTGTTCCACCCCGTCAGCTGGTCACTTTTGCACGCTGTTTTACAGCCAGAACATGGAACCGCGCATCGCCGAAAGCTTGTCGTACTTTGACACCATCTCTTTGGACGCACTGAACACCAAGGCTGCCATGCTGGAGCGGCTGGACCAGAAATACATTATCCCCGCCACCCGCCTGCGTCCGGCCTTTGATGCCTTCCGAGACATCTTTGAAGTGCTGGAGATTGATGAGAACGGCGGTGCAAAAGTTGGCCACGGTAGCGGCGGGATAGTCCTGCTGCGGGCGGCGTAAAAACCGGCCACTTTGCTCTTCATGCACTGTATGGAGGGCTTGGAGATCTACACCGTGGAACTTTACCTGAAGGTTCGTCTGGCCTGTGCCGACGGCATGAGCAAGCGCGCTGCGGCGCGTCATTTCAACATTTCGCGCGACACTGTCGATAAGGCCACGGCATTTTCGATCCCCCCCGGCTACCGGCGGACGGTTCCTGTCAAGCGGCCGAAGCTGGATGGGTTTATCGAGATCATCGATAGCTGGCTCGACAGCGACAAGGATGTCCATCGCAAGCAGCACCATACAGCCAAGCGTGTATTCGACCGTTTACGGGTAGAGCATGGATTCACCGGCGGCTAGGAGCCTTGATGCTCCAGCACCATGCGGACGGCGCGCGCCCGCATCTCGGGTGAATAACGGTTTGATGTCTTACTTTTTTCCATAGCCCTCATCCTTAGTCAGGTTGAAGGTCTCCGGCAAACAAGGGGCGGTTCATGTGGCCGTCCTGAACGGCTTCACCGCGCTCGGCATACCCGTCACTGAAGCCGTGGGATGAGTCCGTCCGGGGAAAGGGTAACCTCGGTCATCAGACGATTTGTGCAACAGAGCCTGGCCGAAGTGAAGTCGCAGGCGGTTTTGATCGAGAAGCTGCGGCACCAATTGGCGGGCCATCGTGCCCATCGGTTCGGGGCCTCGTCCGAGACCGCCGATCAGTTGCAATTGGCGCTGGAGATGAGCGAGATCGCCATCGCAGCGATGACCGCCAGACTGCACCTGCCAGAGAACGCACCGGCCGATAAACCGAAGCGCAAACCGATCCCAGATCATATCCCACGCTTGGAGGTCGGACTAATCCCGGCCAACACGGCCTGCACCAATTGCGGCGGCAAGCTGCGCCGGTTGGGTGAGGATGTGACCGAAGAACTGGAATGCGTCCCCGGCCGCTTCATCGTGAACCGCATTGTGCGGCCCCGGATGGCCTGCTCGGGCTGCGATTGCTTCACGCAAGCCCCACTGCCGTCGCGACCGATCGAGCGCGGCAGGCCGGGGCCGGGGCTGCTCGCTCATGTGCTGGTCAACAAATATGCCGATCACTTGCCGCTCTACCGTCAAAGCCAGATCTTTGATCGCGACGGGCTCGACATCGACCGCTCGACACTGGCTGACTGGGTTGGCAAATCCACCGCCCTGCTGGCACCACTGGCCGACGCCATCGGGCGGCATGTGCTGGCGGGTCAGGCGATCTTCGCCGACGACACCCCCGTCGCGATGTTGGCCCCCGGCACCGGCAAGACCCAAACCGCCCGGCTTTGGGCTTACAGCCGCGACGAGCGCCCGTGGGGCAGCGCCATCCCGCCCGCCAGCTGGTATCGGTTCTCATCCGACCGCAGAGGCGAACACCCGAAGGATCATCTCTCCGAATACAGCGGCTGGATGCACGCTGATGGCTATGCCGGGTTTGAAGACCTGTATCGCCATGGCGCCATCCGCGAGGTCGCCTGCATGGCCCATGTCCGGCGCAAGTTCGTCGATGTGCACAAGGCCCAAGGCTCGGCCATCGCCGACGAGGCCATCAGGCGGATCGCCGGACTCTATGCAGTTGAGAAAGTGGCACGGGCATTACCCCCGGACAAACGGGTCGAGATCCGCCAGGTCGAGGGAAAACCCGTATTCAACGGATTGGAGGTTTGGCTGAACGCCCAACTGCCCAGAATATCGGGCAAAAGCCCTTTGGCCGGCGCGATCCTCCATGCCCTTAGCCGAATGGCGCGGATGCGCCCCTACCTTGACCACGGCATCCTGGAGATCAACAATAATACCGCCGAGCGCGCCATGCGGCCGATCGCTTTGGGCCGCAAAAACTACCTCTTCGTCGGATCGCAAACCGGTGGCAAATCCGCCGCCATCGCCTACACCCTGATCGAGACCGCAAAGCTGAACAGCGTCGACCCGCAGGAATGGCTGGCCGACACCCTGGCCCGCATCCCAGACTACAAGATCACCCGCGTCGATGATCTCTTGCCGTGGAACAAAACGAGGTAGAGCGGTCAGACCGAACGCTTACTATCGACCTGCTCTAGACGCCGGTCCTTCGACACACCCACAATCGCCTGTCACAGGCCATGAAAAAGGGGCACCAAACCGCCCCTTCCTGCACAACCATCATCAGATCAAGCGAAGTTGGATTTGCGGCGCTTGCGTGAAATCCCCAAAACGCCCAATCCAGCCAGCAAGAGCGGCAGGGAGGCGGGCAGCGGGACAGCGGCAACGGTCGTGCCGATACTTACCACACCCGAAAAATGGGCACCGGAGACATTCCACTCGGCAAAGCCGACTGACACGGTTTGACCCGGCACAGTAAAGTCTGCGCAATCGCCGTTGTCAATACACCAGAAGTTCTGCGACGAACCAAAGTCCGGGTTTTGAAACGCTACAAATCCCGACCCTGCATCGAAATCGAACAGCAGATCTGTGACGGTTGCGAAAAATGCCGAGCCTTCTATATGCACCTCAGAATTGCTGAACCCATTCAGAAAAAACGAGCCCAGAGTGTCGGTAAGAGTGAGGCTCCAGTTAAGAATGTTGGATGTTCCGATGACTCCGATGGCCCCATCGGTTTCGATCGTTCCGCTGACGCCGCCGCCACCAAAGCTTTGGTTCACCGTGTACGTCGTCGCATTGGCCATCCCAGCCGTCGTCAGAAGAACAGCCAGTGCTCCCAAAATCTTTGTTCTGACTATCATTATTCAAAGCTCCTGATGATGTTGCTAAAAAATTTCAAGTTCGTCGGAGATCGAAGCCTCCGATTCTCCGCGCTAAAAGCACACAATAACCGTAATTGCGCAGATCAGCCATTGCAAGAATTTTCAGAAAGAGGATCATTTCTCCCATGTTCTTGACTATGTTATGGTTTACTGGTCTCGAGTGAGGCCATGCAGACAAACTACGCAGTCTAAGCCGACATTCCCCAAGTGGGCTACCGCTCGACCGCAAGAGTGCCGGATTTTGCCTGCCGATCAAGTGTTTCGTGCCGCAGACGGCGCGCGGCATTAATCTGAACTGTCGCATGGGTCCGGAGCGGCCCGGGATCGCGCCTCAACGTTCCGTGTTGGACCAGTTTTTCAGTGCGCCGGGCAAAACTGTCCTGCAGCTTTCGTTCGGGCACTGTCAGAGCAAAACTCTTGTGCGGGCAGGTGCGCTCGCCTAGCCTCGGCGAATGACAAAAGCCAGCCCGTTCCGGTACTTCAAGACCAGCCCCGAGATCATTCGCCTCGCGGTAATGATGTATGTCCGTTTCCCGCTTTCTCTGCGCAACGTCGAGGACCTGCTTCACGAACGCGGGGTCGAGATTAGCCACGAAACTGTGCGGTTTTGGTGGAACAGGTTTGGGCCGTCGTTCGCAACTTGGACCGGCCGGAAATCTGCAATTGAAATCACTTTTCATTAAATTAAATCCATTGCTCCCCAGAGTTGGGATGGATGCCGCTCTCTCCCCAACGGCGTCGCAATACGCCATGCTTGTGATGCAGAAGTCACAAGAGAAACGAGAGGGCAGGCAGAACCCCTGGATCGCGGCATCCGAGAACACAGACGGGCGACCAAGGCTTCCGTCATGCGGCGCGAGCCAGGTTATGCCCCTATCCAATCAGATCAGAAGCGACCCGCGCTTGCGAAGCGCCGCAGTGTAGCTGGACCAGTTCGTGGTGCGGTAGCGGGCGGGTGATGGATTGCTCTTGCACTCCGTCTAACCGCATAGATTCACAATGCGAATCCTCTGCGGACAGAGTTCTGTAACAACGCCACGCACATGGCCCTTCGCCACATGTTTTCACAATTAAGAAGCGCTTTGCTCCCTCGGTAGACTCTGTTTTTCAGCCGTAGAGCGAAGCAAACTCTGTCGAGTCAAGCTAGCCTCTCCGCGAAGCCAATCGAGGAACCGCTGCAACTGCGGCCGCAGGGTGCCATGTGCCGTGACGGTCAGAACATAGGGCATCGGCGCGACAAGGCTTTGTTGTGTCGGGTAAGGCAGCACGATGCGCTCCCTCTCCAGGTCCGCTTCCACCAGCGACAGCCCGCAGATCAGAAAGCCAACATTCTGGCGCACCGCCTCCAGCGCCAATCGGGCGTGTCGGTAGTGCACACCACGCCCGGCACCTTCGCGGCGATAGCCGAACCGTTCCACCCAATGCGGCCAACCGGGCCGTTGCGGATCGTCGCGTTGTGCCTCCAAGTGCAGGAAGGGCATGCCTTCCAGCGGCATCTGCGCGTCCCAATCCGCGATCCGGCGCAAATTGTCCGGACCCGTCATCGGCAAGAGGTGATCGCGGAACAATTCTTCGCCGCGGCCGGGATCTGTGTATTCGATCCGACAATCAGGCGCGCCAAGCCGGAGCGGGATATCTCCAGCCCCGTTGATGCAAAACAGGATATTTGGGTTCTCCACACGGAAAGCAGCCAGACGCGGCAGCAGCCAAAGCTCTGACCAGTCGGGGTCTGCCACGATGTGGATCTCGGCCACGCGCTGGAAATCAAGGTTTTCAGTGACCCTGTCGAGCGCTGCAAAGGCCGCCTTGAGGTCGGTCAATGCGTGATCCAGATCGACTGTTGGCTTGAGGCCCGACCGGCGCCGCAACAGAAGGTCGCGGCCCAGATAGTCCTCCAGCGACCTGATCCGCTGGCCGACTGCGGCGGGTGTGATTCCCAGTCGGTCAGCGGCACCGGTCAGAGACCCGACCCGGATGGCCATTTCCAAGGCCTGTAGCGACTTCAGATGCGATGCAGCAGTCATCGCTAAAGCGTAGCTTTAGTCCAGCAAATTTTCAAGGTAGATCCCGAAGCCTGCCTTTAGCGGGCTAAAGAACATGTGGTTATGATGTTCATGAGTTCAGGGCTAAACTGGACGCACGTCATCAACGGGAGGAACCCAAATGGCCATTCTCAAACGATACATGATCGAACGCGACATTCCCGGTATCGGGAATTTTTCCGTCACCGAACTGTGCGGCGCGGCGCGGGCGTCCAATCAGGCCCTCAGCACCATCGGGCCGGCGATCCAGTGGCAGCACAGCTACGTCGCCGGCAACAAGACCTTCTGCATCTATCTTGCCGACGGCGAGGATTCGATTCGCAAGCACGCGGAGCTGAGCGGCATCCCGATTGCGAAAATCACCGAAGTGCCGCAGATCATCGATCCGCTGACGGCCAACAACTGATCCTGTGGGCAAGCGGCTGCCCCACCAGCCGCCCGCTCACCGATGCCTAGAAAAAACCGCCCTGCTGTGCTAGACTGCTGAATGGGTCAAAGGGACTCACCATGAAAGGGGGACAGAATGACGCCTTGGGAAATTGACGCGCTTGAACTTGCCAACTGCAACTGCGCCTTCGGTTGTCCGTGCCAGTTCAACGCGCCGCCGACCGACGGCACCTGCGAGGCCGCGGTCGGGTTCATTATCAGCAAGGGCCACTATGGCGACGTGAATCTCGACGGAGTGAAGTTCGGTATGACGGCCAAGTGGCCAGCAGCGATCCATATGGGCAACGGGACGATTCAGTTGATCGTCGACGCCGGTGCCTCACCCGAACAGCGTGCAGCGGTCGAAGCCATCGGTACGGGTGGCGATACCGAAGACATGGCCACATTCTTCTGGGTGTTCGACAAGATGGCCCCCAACCGGCTTGAAACCCTGTTCAAGCCGATCGATCTGGCCGTCGACCTTGAAGGCCGCACCGGGCATGTCAACATTCCCGGCGTCTTCGATCTCAAGGCCGAGCCGATCCGAAACCCCGTGACGGGTGCCGAACACCGCGCACGCATCAACCTGCCGAACGGTTTTGAATATCGCCAGGCCGAAGTAGCGAGTGGAACAACAACGACCTCGGGCGACATTTCGTTGACCAAGAACCATGGCACGCACGCACATATTTGCCGGGTCTACATGACCGGCAAGGGCGTCATCAACCACGCGGCCTGACGAGCGATGTCAGATGTCCGGCTCACAGACCGAATTCTCCGCCACGATCGGCGCATCGTGGCGGCGGCGCTTTTCCTTGCTGTCGCTGTCGCTGCCAAGTTCATCCTTGCAGGCGGCGGGACAGGCATGTCCGCCATCGGCATGACCGCCCACACCGGCCCTGCGGGTGCGCTGATCGCCGGTACGCCAGACATGATTTCACCGATGCACTGGACGCCTCGTTACGCGCTGGTGATCTTCGTCATGTGGTGGCTGATGATGGTCGCCATGATGGTGCCAAGCGCTGCCCCGACGATTCTGCTCTACGGTGCGCTGAACCGAAGTCGGAGTGTCGCGGCACCGCTGCTGTTCGCGTTCGGCTACCTCACCATCTGGGCCGCATTCAGCGTGATTGCCACCGCTTCGCAAGGCATGCTTGCCGCGCTTGGCCTGATCTCTCCGATGTTCATGTCGCTGGCCACGCCTTGGCTTGGTGCCGCAATGCTGGTTGGCGCGGGCCTGTACCAGCTGACGCCGCTCAGGGCCGCGTGCCTGAACCATTGCCGCGGCCCGGTCGAGGCGCTGACCCGCCACCGCAGGACAGGCAGGGCTGCAGCCTTCCGAATGGGTCTGCTGCATGGCGGCTTCTGCCTCGGCTGCTGCTGGGCCCTGATGGCGCTGCTCTTCGTCGGTGGGGTGATGAACATCTGGTGGATTATCGGGATCACACTCTATGTTGCCGTCGAGAAGCTGGTGCCCGGCGGGAATCGTCTGGCCCGTCCCATGGGTGCAACTCTAGTCCTCGCCGGTCTGTCCTTGTTACTGCAAAACTTTGATGCGGGTTGACCGGCAGGCTCGACGAGTTTCCCGCAAGCTGCCATTTATTGATTTCATTGACATTTTCGCAGAGAAGGTTCGACGGCAGTCGCGTTCCCTCCGCCAATATCTCCAGACAACATATTGAAATTAATGCATTTTACGGGAATTGTGGTTTCACATCCCCCACATCATCCCCCACCTTGCAGAATTGGCCGTGTGTTTCGTGGCGCAAGTTCGGAAAATAAACGCCACACCTTCCCGCTTTTGCCCGGTGCGGCAATGCGCGGCGCTCGGCCTAAGACCCCATCCCCCGCGCGTGCGTAGTAGGCGGATGCAGCGCTAACACCCCATCCCCCCGCCCGCGTGTACTTCTGCCAGAATACCGCACTGCGGCGCTTGAGCCTACTTTTGCGCGTAGGGCGAAGTGTAAAGGGGCGAGGTGGTATCATCGGCAAGCTGCAAGGTCGGGAAGGCGTCAAAGAAGCGTTGTGCGTCTTGCAAGGTCCGAAAGTAAACCGCCGAAACATCCCGCGACATGCGCCCCGCCGAATGATACGCAAAGCCGCTCAGCCCAAGTTCTTTGATAAGCCAAGAATGGGGATCGATTCCCGCGCCCGAAAAGCCACTGCCCGGCACCACGATACAGACGCGGATAGGCCACGACCTATCATCAACGGCTTTTTGTGGCGTGCTTCGGCGGCTCATGGACAGGCAGTAGCACGAAATCGTGATTCCTAGGAATATCTTCTAACTGGCCGGAACCAGAGTAATGCCCACCAGTTATGATGGAACAGGTGCTGCCCGGCGCTTGCAAGTTTCTGTTGATCCGTTTTGAAGGTTTTTGGTTACGAGGCGCGCTGGAACATATCCCCCGTCCAGCGCGCCTTTTTTGCTTGTTCAGCCCCCCACACAAGGCGAAAGCCCCGCGCTGGGCGGGGCTATCACTCCATAGGCGGGGTGCGAAACCTTAGGGTAATCTTAGGGTCATACCCCAGCATTCGCCCCGGATGCGTTGAACCCCGGCGCTATTTTTCAGGCACCCCCACCAGCGCCTGAATTTCCAGAAACAGCGGCTCATATTCGGGGCAGCGATGCACCACATCGCCAGTGTTTGCCGCGAATATCTTCATCGCCAGATCGGCGGGCGTCTTTGCCGGGAAAATCATCATCGCATCCTCTGCCCGCATCATGGCTTCAAAGTGCGGGTCAGGCTCATTGTCAAAGCGCCCATCCTTGGCGCGAAGGTTTAAGGCGGCGCGGGCGGCAGTCCAGTCTGCGAACAGGCGGGCAATCTCTGACGGTGCCGGGGCCATGCCTTGCTTTGGCATCAACAGCGGTTCCCGGCGCCGCCACGCAGTGCGAGGGTCATAGAGCCATTTCAGGCTGAGGCGAAGCGCCACGGCGGCGCGAAGGGCGAGGCTCATGGCAGGGCCTCGATCTGGGAAGGCAAGCCAACAGTTTGGGCGAGTGTCATGCGCAACAGGGCGTCCAGTTGATCCATGCCCCGGATGCGGTGGCCGTTCGCGTCCACAAAGGCCAACTCGGCCACCAGATCAAGGGCGAGGCTCAGAAGGTTGGAAACATCCTCGCAACGAACAGCGATGGTGTTACGATCAAAGTCGATGGTCATTGCGCCACCTCGGCCATGCCGGGGATAAGGGTTTTCAACCCGGTCAGTGCGCCATCAAGCAGGGTGGTGACGTGAAAAGCGACGGCGGCAATCGCCTTGGCTTCATCATCCTCGGGGCTGCCAAACGCCATGCGTATGGCCTCGGCAAAGTGGCGGGCGTCGCTGATTGTGTCCATCGCATCAAGTAAGTCTTTCATCGGCTTTCCTTTGGGATTGAGGTTTTGTCGGTTAATTCGGTTTTGTCAGGCGGCAAGGGCTTCGCGGCCTTCGGCTGCCGACAGCGCGGCGCGCATGGCATCAAGGCGGGTCCAGTCAGAGCCGCGCATGGTGTCTTTGCACTCGAAGGCCCACAGATCGGCGCGCAGGCGCTGGGCAACGGTCACCCGGCCCTGAATGACGGCTAATTCATCCTCGGCATTGTAATACAAAACCTTGATCGGCGCGGCGGGCTTGCCCGTGAGAAATCCGCGCCCGGTGGCGGCGTCTATCGCCTCGGACAGCGCCAAAAGGCTCTTGCCTGTCTTAGGCGCGGCAAAGGTAACGCTCAGGTATCCCGCCGCAAAAGTGTCGCCATAGACAAACCGCAGCCGGGGGATTTGTGCCGGGTCGATCTCCTGCCATGCCTGAAAATCATAGATCAGCGGCGAGGCCCCGGCCTGCGGTGTAAAGGGGATGGGTTTGGGCAGGTTCAAGCTGCAATCCCCCCACGCAAGGAGTCATTCCAATCCATCCCCTCGGGCGCGGGTAACAGCGACACAGCCCAGCCCAGCGCATTGGCGCGCTCGGCCAATACATTGCCCGCCTGCCATCCGGCCCCGGCATCATCGGAATCCGTCGCCACAATCAATTCGCCGGGGGCGCTGGGCAGGGCGAGGGCTTTCATGCCAGAGGTGGATAGCGCCGCCCATACAGTCGCAGGACTCGCCAGAAGCCCACTTAGAAGGCTCAGGCCCGTTTCTATCCCCTCACACACCACCAGCGGCCCCGGTGCCTCTGACAACGCCATGATTCGACGCAAGCGGCCCGCGACCTTGACGCATGTGGCTTTCCACCGTCGCGCAAAAGCTGCAACCCGGGCATACGAGCCGGTGAAGCCAAGCGCCACGAGATCGGCATGCAATTGCTTTACGGTCCGCCGTTCCTTGCGAGACTTGCCAGCCTC
>NZ_JAFCTX010000069.1:0-9728 GCF_049896245.1 Cypionkella sp. TWP1-2-1b2
CGCCACCCATAACTCAGCATAGCGATCAAAACTGATCCGGGTCGCCTCTAAAGCCGCAGACGCGAGGTTCTGCGCCGCGTCAACATGTAGGCCGACCGGACTAAAAGGGATAAGCCTTTCCCGAAATAAAGGAACGAGCGCGATATCGGCGTTTGGATACTGAAAGCGCAGCTCGGCTTCATACTCAAGCTGCGCCAAATGACTTCCTCGAAAGTCGTCCTCATCCTTTTCAGGGATGTCATCCCAACTTAGCCATTCGCCATCTATCCAAAATGCATTGTCTGGTCCAAGAGCGTTCATTGGCAGGCCCCACAGAAATCCTATTCTGGCGCTGTTTCACAAGAGTCGGGAGAAATTATGGCCTTTTGGGAAATCCTACACTTCTTGTGGACCTTTCCGAAACTGGCGCGAAGTTGACATCCCAATTTCCCTTCCGATCAGCGTTGGGAGCCTCCGGCGGGGATATTTGATCCAAGGTGAAATGGTTTAGGGCATGCTTGGATGATCGGGAGGCAATCAGTGTCGCTGGCTTGCCCCGGTCACAACGGCGTGACGGTTTGCGGTATCTGGCCGCATGTCCGGGCCTTGAAGCTGCGGGGGGGGCGGCCTAGTGTTCGTCCAAGCAACGAAAGGGTTGGGCATGGCCACGAAGCGCAGCATTTTTGAGGAAGTAGGCCCCGGCGGGGCGGCGGTGGCGGCTCGGCAGGGCGGGTTGATTGATGGGCGCGGCAAAGGGGCGCGGCGGGGGATTCGGATCTGGCTGTTGGCGATCTTTGCTTTGGTCGCTTTGATGATCGCGGTGGGGGGGCTTACCCGGCTGACGGATTCCGGGCTTTCGATTACCGAGTGGAAGCCAGTGACGGGGGCTATTCCGCCGCTCAATGCCGCCGATTGGGCGGCGGAGTTTGCAAAATATCAAGCAAGCCCGGAGTTTCAGCTGCAAAACACCGCGATGACGTTGGATCAGTTCAAGTCGATCTTCTGGTGGGAATGGGGGCATCGCCAGCTTGGCCGGGTGATTGGGCTGGTTTGGGCGGTTGGATTCTTTGGGTTTTTGCTGGCGAAACAGATCCCGGTGGGCTGGACCAAGCGCTTGCTGGCCATCGGCGCTTTGGGTGGTCTGCAAGGTGCGATTGGCTGGTGGATGGTATCCTCGGGCCTGACCGGGGCGATGGTGGATGTGGCGTCTTATCGGTTGGCCACGCATCTGGGGTTGGCGTTTATCATCCTTGGGCTGATCACTTGGTATGCGCTTTTGCTGGGGCGGTCGGAGACGGATTTGCTGGTGGCGCGGCGGGGGGCTGAGCGCAAGTTGGTGGTGAAAGCCTCGGGCCTGATGCATCTGGCCTTTGTGCAGATTTTGCTGGGGGCGCTGGTGGCGGGAATTGATGCGGGCCGCGCGTTTCCGACATGGCCGGATATGAACGGACAGTTCTTTCCGGCGGATGCGTTCTATGTGCCGGATGGCGCGGGGGGCAGTTTGCCTGTGTGGCATGCGTTCTTTGAAAACCCCGGTCTGGTGCAGTTTATCCATCGGATGTGGGGCTATGGGCTGTTCGCCTATGGGGTTTTGGTCTGGCTGCGCGGTCGGGCCTCGGGCAATTTTGCGACGCGGCGGGCGTTCCATGCGGTGATGCTGATGCTGGTGGCGCAGGTGGGCTTGGGGATTTACACCGCGCTGACGGCGGCGCAGCCGCATATGGCGATCACGCATCAGGTGGGCGCGGTGGTTTTGTGGGTGTTGATCATCCGGGCGCGGCATTTGTCGATGTATCCGGTGGCGGGCTCGATCCGGGAGGGAACGGCGTGAAGAACAATCAAGCTTATGCAGAGTTGATGGCCTATCAGCGCGACACCGAGGCTTTGGGCAAGATTGCCGAGAGGACGGGCTGGGATCAGGAAACCATGATGCCGCAGGGCGCTGCGGATCAGCGCGGGGTCGAGATGGCGGCGATGGAGGGGGTGCTGCATGCGCGGCGTTGCAACCCGCAGATCGGCGCGTGGTTGGCGGATGCCGAGGCGGCGGATGATGCGGCGGCGGCGCAGTTGTATCAGATTGATCGGGCTTACAAGCGGGCGGTGAAGGTGCCGGGGGACCTCGCGCAGGAATTGGCGCGGGTGACGTCGCTGGCGCAGGGGATTTGGGCGCGGGCGCGGGCGGCGGAGAAGGTCGCGGATTTCCTGCCGACGCTGCGGCGGGTGATCGAACTGAAGCGGCAGGAAGCTGCGGCTTTGGCGGATGTTGGCGATCTTTATGACGCGTTGATAGATGATTACGAGTCGGGGGCGACGGCGGCGAGTTTGGGCGGCATGTTCGAGCGGATGCGGCCTCGGTTGGTGGCGCTGCGTGCGGCTGTTCTGGCGGCGAAGGCTCCGGCGGGGTTGAGCGGGCATTTCGCGCAGGATGCGCAGCTGCGGCTGGCGCGGGATGTGGCGACGGCGTTTGGCTATGACTGGACGCGGGGGCGGATTGATCTGGCGGTGCATCCGTTTAGCTCGGGCGGCGGCGATGATAGCCGGATTACCACGCGGGTGGTGGAAAGCGATCCGTTCAACTGTTTGTATTCGACGATCCACGAGGTGGGCCATTCCAGCTATGAACTGGCGATTGACCCGGATTATGGCATGACTCCGCTGGGGCATGGCGTCTCGATGGGGGTGCATGAAAGCCAGAGCCGGATTTATGAGAACCAGATCGGGCGCGGGCGGGCTTTGACCGGGTGGATGTATGGGCAGATGGTGGAGCGGTTCGGGCCGTTGTCGGTCGAGGGGCCGGAGGCGTTCTACGCGGCGGTGAACCGGGTGCATGCGGGTTTCATTCGGACGGAAGCGGATGAGGTGCATTATAACCTGCACATCATGATGCGGTTTGATCTGGAGCGGGCGTTGATCCGGGGGGATCTGGCGGTGGCGGATCTGGAGGCGGCTTGGAACGATCGCTTCTTCGCTGATTTCGGGCAGGTGGTGGATAGACCCAGCCATGGCGTGTTGCAGGATGTGCATTGGTCGGTGGGGCTGTTTGGCTATTTCCCAACCTATTCTTTGGGCAATGTCTATGCGGGCTGTTTGAACAAGGCGATGCGGGCGGCGGTGCCGGGGTTGGACGCGGCATTGGCGGTGGGCGATACTTCGGGGGCGGTGGGCTGGTTGCGCGAAAATGTGCAGCGGCATGGCGGGTTGCGCAATCCGCGCGACACCATTGCGCATGCTTGCGGGTTTGAGCCCAGCGAAGGGCCGTTGCTGGATTATCTTGAGGCGAAGTTTGGGGACTTGTATCGGTTGTGAACTGGTTGCAGGGCCAGGCGGCGGCGGTTTGGCTGTTGGCGCTTGGGCAGACGCTGACCTATGCCGGGGTGTATTACGCCTTTCCGGCGCTGTTGCCGGATTTGCGGGCGGCGACAGGGTGGTCGGTGGCGGAACTGGCGTTCGGGCCGACTTTGGGGTTTCTGGTGATGGCGGCTTTGACGCCGTTCAGCGGGCGCTGGGTGGATCGCGGCTGGGGTGGCGAGATGCTGACCTATGCGCCGATCTTCGCGGCGCTGGGCGTGGCGGGGTTGGGGCTGGCGGGGTCGCCCCTGATCTGGTTGGCGATTTGGGCGGTGATCGGGGCGGCGCAGGCGTGCTGTCTTTATGAATCCTGCTTTGCGTTTTTAACCCGGCGGTTGGGGTCTGAGGCGCGCGGCGCTATTACCAAGGTGACGCTGGTGGCGGGGTTTGCGGGCACTTTGGCGTTTCCTTTGGGCGATTTTCTGGGACGGGTTTTGGGCGGGCAGGGGGCTTTGATTGCCTTTGCCGGGCTGATGTTGCTGGCGGTGCCAATCAATGCTTTTGCGGTGCGGTCATTGCGGCGGATGGAACGGGCGGGCGGATTTGCGGTTGAAGCCGCGCCGGGGGCATTGGCCGAGGCGATGCGACGTCCGGCGTTTTGGGCGATCACGGTGGTGTTTGGCATGATCTGGCTGAACCACGGGATTTTGCTGACCTATGTGCTGATGCTGTTTGCGGATCGCGGGGCGGGCGCGGGGATGGCAGTGTTGGCCGCGTCCTGCATCGGGCCAAGTCAGGTGTTGGGGCGGTTGGTGTTGCTGTTTCAGGGCGCGCGGATTGGCAATGCACGCGCGACGGTGTGGTCGCTGATCGGGGTGGTGCTGGCGGGGCTGGCGTTGCTGAGTGCTGGTTGGTGGCCGCTGCTGATCTTTGCGTTTGCGGCGTTGCAGGGGGCCGGGGCGGGTTTGCTTTCGATCCTGCGGCCGATGCTGATCGTGGATATTCTGGGGCGGCGTGGCTTTGGCGCGATCTCAGGCGCGGTGGCGGTGGCACCGATCTTGGCCTCGGCGGCAGCGCCCTCGGTCGGGGCGGGGCTGTTGCATTTGGGCGGGCCGGGGCTTGTCTATGGGTTTTGCTTGGCGATGGGGCTGGGTGGATTGGCGATTGGGCTGGAGTTGTTGCGGCGGGAAGCAGACCGCGCGGCGGGGTGAACCCCGCCCTACCGGTGCCATCAGGTGGGTTTTGACCAATTCGGGGGGCGCTTTTGCAAGAAAGCGGTGAGGCCTTCGTCGGTGTCGGGCAGCAGGATGTTCTCGACCATGGTGGCCGAGGCTACTGCATAGGCTTCGGGCGTGTCGAGGGTGGCCGTTTCGCGGAAGGCGGCTTTGCCGAGGCGCAGGGCTGCGGGGAGTTTGGCGGCGAGGGTTGCGGCGAGGGCTTGCGTCTCGACCTCAAGGCTTTCGGGGGTGGTGAGGCGGTTGACAAGGCCGACCTCATAGGCGCGGGCAGCGTCGATGAATGCTCCGGTTGTCAGCATCTCAAAGGCGATGGCGGCGGGGATTTTGCGGGTGAGCGCGACCATGGGGGTGCTGCAAAACAGGCCGATGTTGATGCCGTTGACGCCGAAACGGGTGCCGGGGGCGGCGGTGATCATGTCGCAAGAAGCGGCGAGTTGGCAGCCTGCGGCGGTGGCAATGCCGTGAACCTGTGCGATTGTTGGTTTGGGCAGCTTTTGCAGGGCTTGCATGACGTCGGCGCAGAGGGCGAACAGGGTTTGGAAGGCATTGCGGCCTTGGTCGGGGGCTGTTCGGGCGGCTTGCATTTCGCGCAGGTCGTGGCCGGCGCAGAAGGCTTTGCCGGCACCTTTCAGGATGACGACGCGGATGCTGGGGTCGGCATGCAGGCGGGCGATTTCGGATTGCAGGGCGGTGAGCATCGCGGTCGACAGCGCGTTGAAGCTGGCGGGGGCGTTGAGGGTGAGGCTGGCGATGCCGCTTGCGTCGTGGCGTAACAGGATCTCGTTGCTCATTGCATCCCCCCTTGGATTGGCGGAACTCTAGGCGGGTGTGGGGCAGGGGGAAAGCATGATCGTGATGGACCGGGTGGCGTTGCAGGGGTTTCTGGCGCGGGAGTTTGCGCAGGTGGCCGACGATTTTGTTGTCGAGCGCGCGGATTCGGCGGGGGTGAGACTGCGGTTGCGGGTGCAGGACAAGCATTTGCGACCTGGGGGGACGGTGTCGGGGCCTGCGATTTTCGCTCTGGCGGATGTGGCGATGTATCTCGCCATTCTCAGCCGGATCGGGCCGGTGGCGCTGGCTGTGACGACGAATTGCAGTCTGGATTTCATGCGCAAGCCGGGCGCGGGGGTGGATATGCTGGCCGAGGCGCGGATGTTGAAGCTGGGGCGCAGCTTGGCGGTGGGGGATGTGATGTTGTTCTCGGAAGGCATGGTCGAGCCTGTGGCGCGGGCGGGGCTGACCTATTCGATTCCGCCGGGACGATAGGGAAAGCGAAAGGCGGGGTGAAGCCCGCCCTACCGATTACGCCTTGGCTTTGGTGAAGCGGCCTTCGATTTGCGCGCCGCTTTCGATGATCAGGGTGGTGTAGCTGATGTCGGCGGTGACCTGGGCAGCGGCGCGCAGGGTGAAGGTCTGGCTGTCAACCCGGCCCTCAAGCTTGCCTTTGACCTCAACCGTCTCGGCCGAGACTTGGCCCGAGACGCGGCCTTCGCCACCGATCAGCAGGCCGTGGGCGGAGAGCGTGCCTTCAATCTCGCCCAGCACTTCGATGGTGCCAGTCGAGGAGATATCGCCGATGATCTTCAGATCAGACGACAGCACAGAGCGGTTGTTGCTGCTGACATTGCCGCTGGTGGGGCGTGTCGGCGGGGCAGAAGGGTCGGCGGGCTTGGAAAACATGCGAAATCCTTGGGCGCGAAAGGGCTTGTTGCGGTGATAAGGACCGAAGGCGTGGCTCGGGTCAAGCCTTGGACTGGCGGGCGGTGTCGCGAAACGGCGATGCGGGTCGTGGTTCGGCTGACAAGCGCCGAAGGATTTGATCATATGGGGTCTGAGAATCGCCCCGAAGGGGGGGGGCAGGATATGACGCTCCGCAATATGAATGAATTTTTCGCGCCGGTCTCCGGCTTTGATCTGCCGCGATTCGCTGGCATCCCGACCTTTATGCGGCTGCCGCATGTGCCGTTTGAGCATGATCGGTTTGGTGAGGTGGAGATCGGGTTGATTGGGGCTCCGTGGGATGGCGGCACCACCAACCGGGCGGGGCCGCGGCATGGACCCCGGCAGTTGCGCGATCTGTCGACGATGATCCGGGCGATGAATGGGGTGACTTGGGTGGCGCCGTTTGAACTCGCCAACTGCGCCGATCTGGGGGATGTGGCGGTGAATCCGGCGGATCTGATCGATACGCTGGCGCGGATGGAGGCGTTTTATGCATCAGTCGTGGCGGCGGGGGTTTTGCCGCTGACCGGGGGTGGCGATCATTTGTGCTCGCTGCCGATCCTGCGGGCGGTCGCCAAAGCGCGACCTGTGGGGATGATCCAGTTCGACAGCCATACGGATTTGAACGATGTTTATTTTGGGACATCGAAGTATAACCACGGCACGCCGTTTCGCCGCGCGGTGGAGGAGGGCTTAATCGACCCCAAGCGCTACTGTCTGATCGGGATTCGCGGCACGGCTTATGGGCGCGAAGACTGGGATTTCGCTGCCGCCAATGGCATCAGGATCATCGCGATTGAGGAGTTCCATGCGCGGGGTGTGGAGGATGTGATGGCTGAGGCGCGCGAGATCGTCGGATCGGGTGACACCTACATTACTTATGACATAGATTTCGTCGATCCGACCTTTGCGCCGGGAACAGGGACGCCGGAAGTGGGCGGGCCGAATTCGTGGCAGGCGTTGCAGGTGGCGCGGCTGTTGAAGGGGGTCAATATCGTGGGGGCTGATCTGGTTGAGGTGTCGCCACCGTTTGATGCCAGTGGCGGCACGGCGTGGCTCGGGATCTCGATCATGTTTGAGATGCTGTGTGTGATGGCCGAGCGGGTTGCGGCGTTGCGGGGATAACGGGCGGTGCGCTTGCTGAGGCGGTGGTGCCTCCGGCGGGAGTATTTTTGCCAAGATGAAAGGCTAAGAGAATGACGGTTGAGATGATTGTGACCAATGCCAAGGTTTTGACGATGGATGTGCTTAGGCCTCGGGCAGAGGCAGTGGCTTTGGCGGGCGGCGAGATTGTGGCTGTGGGGACGGCGGCTGAGGTGGCGGCGCTGGCGGGGGCTGAGACGCGGGTGATTGATGCGGGCGGGCGGACGTTGTTGCCGGGGTTCTTTGAGAGCCATCTGCATCTGGTGTTGGGCGGTAATGAGTTGGTGCAGTTGCAGATAGGCTCGGTGCATGGCTTTGAGGCGTTGAAGGCGGCGTTTGAGGCTTATGCTGTGCAATATCCGGCCAATGCGCTGCTGATGGCGCAGGGCGCGTCTTATGAGATTTTGGATGCTCCGGTCACGCGGCATGATCTGGACCGGGTGATTGCGGATCGCCCGATTGCGATGATGTCGCCGGATCACCACACGGTTTGGGCGAATACGGCGGCTTTGACTGCGGCCGGGTTGCTGCATGGGGCTGCGATGCCGCATGGGCATGAGGTGGTGATGGGTTCGGACGGGACGGCGTCAGGTGAGTTGCGCGAGTTTGAGGCGTTTGGGCCGATCCTTGCTTTGGGCGGCGAGGCGCATTTGCAGTTGGGGATTGCCACGGGGGGGGAGCCGGACCCGTGGCCCTCGGATGCAGTGCGCGCCAAGGATAAGGACAAGATCGCGGCGGGGCTGGCGCATTGCGCGGCGCATGGGATTACGTCGATGGTGAACATGGACGGCAATCGCTACACCTGCCAGCTTTTGCGCGAGATGAAAGACGAAGGGCGGCTGACCGCGCGGGTCAAGGTGCCGTTCCATTTCAAGCCGCATATGGAGTTGTCGGAACTGGAGCGGGCTTCGGCGATGACCGCCGAGTATCATGACGATTGGGTGTCGTCGGGCTTTGTGAAGATGTTTATGGATGGCGTGGTCGACAGCCGGACGGCGTTTATGTTGGATGATTATCCGGGGACAACGGAGCGCGGCGAGCCACTGTTTGAGCCAGAGCGGTTCAAGGCGATCTGTGCCGAGATTGATCGGCGGGGCTTGCAAATTGCGGTGCATGCGATTGGCGATGGCGCGGTGCGCACCACGATTGATGGCTATGAGGCGGCGGGGGTTGCCAATGGCCTGCGCGATATGCGGCATAGGATTGAACATATCGAGTTGATCTCGCGCAGTGATATTCCTCGGCTGGGGGCGTTGGGGATCACGGCCTCTGTGCAGCCGCCGCATCCGCCGGGTGCTATGGATTTCCCGATGTCTACTATGGAGACGGTGTTTGACCGGGATCGCTGGGTCGATGCCTATCTGTGGAAGACGCTGCGGGATCAGGGCGCGCCTTTGGCTTTTGCCAGCGATTGGCCGGTGACGGACGTGTCGGTGATGCGAGGGCTGCAGGCAGCGCTGACGCGGGTGCCGTTTGAAAGGGCTGCGGATGAAAGGGTCAGCCTGATCGACAGCCTTTACGCCTATACGGCAGGCGGGGCTTGGGCTGCGCATATGGAAAGCATCACCGGCAAGCTGGTTGTGGGGTTAGCTGCGGATCTGGTGCTGATTGATGGCGATATCGAAGCGATTGCAGCAGGGGATCTGGGCAAAACCGGAATCGCGCTGACGATTGCGGGCGGAAACATCACCTATCAGGGGACCGAATTCGCCGTCTGAGGGCTGGATTCGGAAAGATTCGGCGCGTTGAAGCCCGAATCAAAGGCGCAGATTCGGGGTTTGACCCGGATTTGCGCCTTTTGCCTGTGCAGCGCCTGCCTAACGAAGCAGCAGTGTCTGCGAAAATTCCCTGTAAACATTGAGCGTGACAAGAAAATGACATCAACCTGCATTTTTCCTCTTGCGGGTTTCGGCGACTAACCCTAGATACCGCCTCACCGAAGACGAACAGACGCAGCGATGCAGACGGGGTGGAACGGGAAGCGAGACGAAACGCTCGTAACGAAATTTTGGATGCACGAAGGCAAGACGCCCGAAGTTCGGGTGTGCTGTTTATTGTGTGTCCGCGCTCTTTGAAATTGATGAATAGTTGAAGGGATATGTGGGCGGTTTGGGCGCATCGGCGTCAAACACGTAGCATATCTGACCAGCAGGGAATGTGGGAGACCACGCTACCGATGACCTGGTAAAGCTTCACTGTTTTGCGGCTTTTGTTGTTTCGACAACCAAAGCACAAAACGGAAAGACCTTGTTCTTAGGAGCAAGGCAGATGTGCGAAGGTTCGACGTCAAGAACTGTAGAGATACAGTTTCAACTTGAGAGTTTGATCCTGGCTCAGAATGAACGCTGGCGGCAGGCC
>NZ_JAFCTX010000070.1:0-9033 GCF_049896245.1 Cypionkella sp. TWP1-2-1b2
TGCGAAGCTCCATAGGATGTGATTTGCCCATCTCGATCCCCTATATCTGGAAAGATCAGGGAATCAGAAACCGTCCAAGATGGGAAGCCTGAATCATATGAACGGCGACTTGCTCTAAGGGATTTTTAAGATTACACCCTCCAACGGCGTGGTGAACCCCGCCCTACTCTAACTGGCTTTGGGCTTTTGAGGGCAGTTTTGCTCCAATCGCGAAGCCTCCGGCGGGGATATTTAGGCCAATGTGAAATTGTTGAGGGTGTGGCTTTGGCAAAGAAAAACGCGCGCAGGTTTTTGCGCGCGTTTTGTGTGTTCAGTCTGTTTTGACCTTGGGCTTAATGCTCCGGCAGCAAAATCTCGCGTTTGCCGACGTGGTTGGCGGCGGTGATGACCGAGTGTTCTTCCATCTGCTCGACCAGCTTCGCGGCTTTGTTATAGCCGATGCCGAGTTTGCGTTGGATATAGCTGGTGGAGCATTTGCGATCTTTGGCGACGATGGCGACGGCTTGGTCGTAGAGGCTGTCGTCTAACCCGTCGGAGCCGAGGCCCAAGAGGCTGTCGATTTCGGCGGCGTTTTCGTCTTCTGGGCCTTCGATCACGCCGGACATATAGACCGGGGGGCCGTAGGATTTGAGGTGGTTGACGATTTCTTCGACTTCTTCATCGGAGACAAACGGGCCGTGAATACGGGAAACGCGACCGCCGCCTGCCATGTAGAGCATGTCGCCCATGCCGAGCAGTTGTTCGGCACCTTGTTCGCCCAAGATGGTGCGTGAGTCGATTTTGCTGGTGACCTGGAAGGAAATCCGGGTCGGGAAGTTGGCTTTGATGGTGCCGGTGATCACGTCAACGCTTGGGCGCTGGGTGGCCATGATCAGGTGGATACCGGAGGCGCGGGCCATCTGGGCGAGGCGCTGGATGCATGCTTCGATCTCTTTGCCAGCGACCATCATCAGATCGGCCATCTCGTCGACCACCACCACGATATAGGGGATGGTGACGGGCTGGAATTCATCGGTTTCAAACATAGGCTCGCCAGTGTCTTCATCAAAGCCGGTCTGGATGGTGCGCTTGAACATCTCATTCTTCGACAGCGCTTCGCGGACGCGGCCATTGTAGCCTTCGATGTTGCGCACGCCCATTTTCGACATTTTGCGGTAGCGTTCCTCCATTTCCGACACGACCCATTTCAGCGCGACGACGGCCTTTTTAGGGTCGGTGACGACGGGGGAAAGCAGGTGCGGGATGCCGTCGTAAACGCTGAGTTCCAGCATTTTGGGGTCGATCATGATCAGGCGGCATTCTTCCGGGCTGAGTTTGTACAGCAAGGACAGGATCATGGTGTTGATGGCGACGGATTTACCCGAACCGGTGGTGCCTGCGATCAGCAGGTGGGGCATTTTGGCGAGGTTGGCGACGATGGGATCACCGCCGATGTCTTTGCCCAAGGCCAGCGGCAGGCGCATGTTGCTGTCGCCAAAGTCGCGGGCGGCGATGATTTCGCGCAAAACGACTTTTTCGCGGGTGGCGTTCGGGAGTTCGATGCCGATGACGGTGCGACCGGGGACGGTGGAGACACGGGCGCTCAGCGCAGACATCGAGCGGGCGATGTCATCGGCGAGACCGATCACGCGGCTGGCTTTCAGGCCGGGGGCGGGCTCCAACTCGTACATGGTGACGACGGGGCCGGGGCGGACGGAGACGATTTCGCCTTTGACGCCGTAGTCGTCGAGCACCGATTCCAACATGCGGGCGTTTTCTTCGAGGGCTTCGTCGGAGAGCGCGTGGCGTTGCACGGAGGAGGGCGGGGTCAGCAGCGAGATGGGGGGGAGTTCGTAGGCGGGCGCGGGGTCGTCGAAACGCAGGCGGGGTTGCGCCTCGGCTGCGGCACGGGCGGAGGGGGCGATGGGCTTTTTCACCGCGTGCTGGACCACCGGGCGACGCTCGGGTGTTGGGGCGGGGCGGGGGATTGCGAGGGCGGGGGTGTAAGGCGCGTCGAAATCTGCGGCGTTGTCGTCTTCATCGGCGGCGTAATCATAAGCATCGTCGGTCAGAGTAAAGCCGTGATCTTCAGGCAGATCAAAGGTTTGGTCGTCTTCGGATTCCACGAAAGCGTTGTGCAGCGGGGCTTTTGGGGCGACAACGGGCGGTTCTATGCGTGTGATCGGGCGGGTGTCGGCGATCAAGGGCGCGGGGCTGCGCGGGCGTTGCAGTGGCGGTTCGCGGCGCTGGATGGCGGCGGCGAGGGGAGAGAGTTGTGCTTCGGGTGGGCGGGTGCGCGAGCGGATGGCATCCGAGATTCGCGACTTGATGCGGTCATCCGAGGGCATGTCGGCGTGATCGGCGGCTTGCGAGATCGTGGGTTCGATCAGTTCGGGTTCGGGATCAACGGCACGGCGCATCAGCGCGGGCATCCGGGCCAAGAGGCCAAGCTTTTCGCGGGGCGGGGCGTATTGCGGGGCCTCGGCAAGGGGTTCGGCGTAGCGGTCGTCGGCGCGCAGGGTGGAGGGGCGACCGAAGGCTGATGCGGCCTCAACGGCGGGTTCGGCGCGGCGGATGGTGGATTGCGGGCGGTCTTCGCGCCAATCGGCGGGCGCGCGCAGGGTGTCGTCGGGCCGGGCGGCTTCGGCTGCGTTGCGCTTGCGGCGGGCGTGGATGGCGGCGGCGGCGCGGGTGGTGCCTTGCGCACCTTTGCCCGCAGCGCCGAGCAGGATGGAATAGCTGTAGATCAGGCTGGTGATCAGAAAGCGAAAGCCTGCGCGAATCTCGGGGAAATTGAAGCCGGTGACGAACAGCATCAGGGCGACCATCGCGACACCCGAGGCCAGCGAGATCAGTTTCAGCCCAATGGCCGAGCCGCCGGGGATGATGTTCATCAATGCGCCGACCACGGTGTCGCCGAACAAACCGCCCATGCCGAAGCTTTGCACCCACATGGCGGAGGGCAGCAAAGTGGCTGCGTAGACCGAGGCCATGGCGATGGCGATCACGGCGAAGACCATGCGGGAGACGGCGCGCTCGGCTCCGCGGTGCAGCACAAAGCGCAGGCCCCAGGCGGATAGGATCAGCGGGATCGCCCAGGTGCCTTTGCCGCCGATGATGATCAGGGTGGACGCCAAGGCCGCGCCGAAGCGGCCAAGCGTGTTGGCGGCGGGCTCGTCCGTGGCGACCATCCAGCCGGGATCTTCGGGCGAATAGCTGTTCAGCATTAGCATGAAGGCGAAAGCCAGCGCGATCAGGGCTAGCCCCAAAAGCTCGCGCCCCCGGCGTTCCAGCATCGCTGTGGTGCCCTGGTCGAGAAGCGGATCGCGTTGCCGCGCTTGATAAGATGCCATGTTACCCTGTCCTCAACCGTAGAGGCAGTCGCGAAGCTGGATCAGCCCGCGCTGCATTTCTTCTTTGGGGGCCACCAAGGCGACCCGAATATAGCCTTTGCCGGGGTTTTCCCCGTTTGCATCGCGCGACAAATACGCGCCGGGGAGAACCCGGACACCGGTTTCGCGCCATGCTTTGAGTGCGGCGGCCTCGCCATCTTCGACGGGCAGCCAGAGGAAGAAGCCGCCTTCAGGGGTTTTGAAGCCCTGTAGGCCCGCGAAAATGTGGTCCGCCGCGTCGAATTTCGCGTGGTAGAGCGCGAGGGAGGCCGCGACGTGTTGGTCATCGTTCCAAGCAGCTTCCGAGACTTTTTGGATCGGCAGCGGCAGGGGTGCGCCTGCGAAAGAGCGCAGTTTGCGGATTTCGGCGATGCCTTTTGCGCCGCCCGCCACGAAGCCAGAGCGCAGGCCGGGTAGGTTGGAACGTTTGGAGAGCGAGTGGAAGGTGAAGATGCGCTCGGGGTCGGCTCCGGTGGCTTGGGCTATTTCGAGGATGCCTGTCGGGGCGGTGTTGCGCCAGATCTCGGAATAGCATTCATCGGCGAAGATGGTGAAATCATGCTTCTCAGCCAAGGCCAGCAGGGTTTTCCAATAATCGGCGCTGGCAACGGCGCCCTGCGGGTTGGCGGGCGAGCAGATGTAAGCCACGGTGACGCGGTCCAGGATTTCGGACGGCAGGCCAGCATAATCAGGCAGAAATCCGGCGGCGGCGGTGGCGGGGACGTAGAGCGGCTCGGCCCCGACGGTGACGGCGGCTACGGCGTAGACTTGGTAGAACGGGTTTGGCATCAAGACGATGGGCTGTTTGCCGCCTTTGGTTTCAGGCGACAGGGCGATGCAGGCGTTATAGAGGCCCTCGCGGGTGCCGTTGAGCACCATCAACTGATCTTGGGCGATCTGCGCGCCGTAGCGGCGTTTGATCCAACTGGAAATCGCGCCCAGCAATTCCGGCGTGCCGTCGTTGGGCGGATAGACTGCGAAGTCGTTGATATTGGCCGTCATGATGGGGGCGACAAAATCGGGAATCGGGTGACGGGGCTCTCCGATGGTCATGGAAATGGCTTCACCGCCGGGCGGATATGCGTCTAGAAGCTTCCGCAAACGCGGAAACGCATAATCCGGCAGGTTCGAAAACCGCTTGGGAAACGCCATGACTGCCTCATCTCAGGGTCATATCGCCCCGTTCTGGATCAGGATAACCAGATCATGCGGGCGCGTCCAGAAAAACCCATATGGGATATGGGCTTGGTTGCTGCGGTTGTGGCTTTTTCGCCGGAGGTGACGCTCGGCGGCCCTTGCAGGTCTTCTCGCTTGCGTCCAGCGATACCCGTCGCGCAAGCGAGGGCAGAGCGGCGCGTCAGGCCAGCGCGCGTTCTGCGGCGGTGCCGATACGCAACAGAAGTTCGTCTTGGCCGGGGCCTGCCATGAAACTGATGCCGCAAGACGGTTGTGCTGTGGGCAAGGTCAGCGCGCAGAGGCCCATCAGATTGCCGATGCGGGTGTTGCGCAGGGCCAGCTGGTTTTCGGCGACAAAATAGCCGTCGTCGGTCATCAGGCGCTGGGCATTTGGCGGCAGAATAGGGGAGGTGGGCAGCAGAATGGCATCGTATCCGGCGGTTTTGGCGGCCCAACTCTGGCGGATTTCACGCAGGCGACGCCATGCGGCGACGTAATCGGAAGCCTTGATGGCAGCGCCGGTGCGGAAGCGTTCGAGGATGCGGGGGAACATTTTTTCGGGCGCAGCTTCGATGGTTTTGGCCCAGATGCCATAGGCTTCGGCGGTGAACAGGATGCCCGCGAGTGCCATCGCCTCGGCTGTTTCGGGAATGTCCGCGTGAGAGATTTGCGCGCCTGCACGCGACAGGCGGCTGAGGGCGTCTTCAAAGCCTTGGGCTGGGCGGGGACGTAGATCGTCCAGCGCTACAGTGTTCAGGACGAGGAAGCGGGCGTTGCTGAGGCTGCTGCCGCTCAGGTCGGCGGGTTTGCCGGAGTCGAGGGCGGCGAGGAGGAGGCCGCAGTCTTCGACAGAGCGGGCGAGCGGGCCCACGGTGTCGAATTGCTCGCAAAGCGGAACAACTCCGGTCAAAGGCAGGCGGCCGTGGCTGGTTTTCAGACCGACAAGGTCGTTCCACGCGGCGGGGATGCGGACGGAACCACCGGTGTCAGAACCAATCGCGGCGGGGGCAAGGCCGTAGGCGACCGAAGCGGCACCGCCTGAGGTGGACCCGCCTGCGACGGCTTGTTCGTCGTTGATGCAGGGCGGGGTGCCAGTGACGGGGTTGAGGCCGAGGCCCGAGAAGGCGAGTTCAGACATATGGGTTTTACCAAGGCAAACAAGGCCTTGGCGGGTCGCAGCTTCCAGAACGGCGGCGTCTTTTAGGGGTGTGCGATTTTTCAGCAGCGCCGATCCAGCTTCGGTGGCGATGCCTGCTGAATCAAACAGGTCTTTCCAGCTGACGGGCACGCCATCAAGCAGGCCCCGGCGCAGGCCGGATTTGGCGCGGGCAGCGGCCCCCATCGCTTCGCCCCGCGCGCGGGTCGGGGTGGAGCGGGCGTAGATCCGGGTGGAATGCTCGTGGAGGACGATTTTATCGAGGAAAAACTCGGTCAGCTCAACGGGGTTGATGCGGCCTTTGCCGATCTCGCGGCCAAGGTCGGCGGCGGTCATGTTGGACCAGGTTTTGCTCATGTTGTTCCCCATTTTGCGCGAAGCGTAGCGGCAAGGCGGCGCATGGACAATCCTGTAGGTTGGGCCATATTTGACGATATGGAAAAACATGCTGACATTGTGATCGTGGGCGGCGGCTTGAATGGCCCGGCCTTGGCTTTGGCTTTGGCTCAGGGCGGTTTGCGGGTTGTGGTGGTGGATGCGCGGCCTGCGGGGGCGCGGGCTGAAGTGGGGTTTGACGGGCGGGCTTATGCGCTGGCGGTGGCGTCGAAACGGTTGCTGGAGGTGATCGGGGTTTGGCCCCGACTTGAGGGGCGGGTGCAGCCGATCTTGCAGATCAAGGCCAGCGATGGAGTGGCGGGGCAGGGGCCTGCGCCGTTCTTTCTGACCTTTGATCATGCCGAGATGGAAGAAGGCCCGATGGGGTTCATGGCCGAGGATCGGTTGATCTACGCGGCGTTTTTGGCGGCGATGGCGGAGGTGGGGGTTGATCTGATTTCCGGCGAGACAGTTATTTCTCAGGTGGTTACGGCGCAGAGGGCTGAAGTTGTTTTGGCCTCTGGCCGTGTCGTTCGGGGTTCGGTTCTGGTCGGCTGTGATGGGCGTGGGTCTGGGGTGGCTGCACGGGCGGGGATCGGGCGAACGGGTTGGGGCTATGGCCAGACGGCGCTGGTGACGGCGATTTCGCATGAGAAGCACCATCAGGGGATCGCGCAGCAGTTCTTTATGCCGTCGGGGCCGCTGGCGATTTTACCGCTGGCGGGGGGGCATTTGAGTTCGATCGTGTGGAGTGAGACGGCGGCGCAGGCGGCAGCTGTTCAAGCGCTGGGGGATGCGGAATATCTGGAGGCATTGCGGCCTAGGTTCGGCAATTTTCTGGGGGAAATTGCGCTGGCTGGGGAGCGGTTTACCTATCCGCTGAGCCTGACCTTGGCGAACAGTTTCGTCGCCCCACGTTTGGCTTTGGTGGGGGATGCGGCGCATGGGGTGCATCCGATTGCGGGGCAGGGGCTGAACCTTGGGCTGCGCGATGTCGGGGCTTTGGCGCAGGTTCTGATTGAGGCGCAGCGCAGGGGTGAGGATATTGGGGCAGCCGACGTGCTGGAGCGGTATCAGCGCTGGCGGCGGTTTGACTCTACCGCGCTGGCGTTGGGGATGGACGGGGTGAACCGGCTGTTCTCGAACGACAATCCGGTGCTGCGGTTGGGGCGCGATTTGGGGATGGGGCTGGTGAACGCGGTGCCGGGGCTGCGGCGCGGGTTTATGCGGCAGGCGGCGGGGTTGTCGGGCGAAGTGCCGCGGTTGCTCAAAGGGTTGGAGGTATAGGGCGACTGCCCCTTGTTCTTTCCCAGCGGGGAAGGGAAATGTGATTTGCCGTCAGTACGGCATATATGTTGCGTGTGATGCAAGCTGTCGCTGGGCACGCATTGACGCTACCGAAATGCTGATGTTGCGATTATGCGCTGGGAAGCCATCGGGTCAGATCATTCTCCCGCAGATAGGTCAGCAGATCATCCCAGTTCTCGACGCCTTCAGACAGTGGTTTTTCGTATTGCTTGACGTGATCGCTGGTCAGTTGATCGGCGCTGGCCTTGGAGCCGACAAACTTTAGAATATCGTGCAGATGCTGCGGGTCAGACAGCTTTTCATATAGGGCAGTAAACACCGCTGCGTCGCCGTGTTTTTGGTGCAGGCTCTGCGCCACCTCGACAAAGCGCATGTGGTTATTCAGGAACTGGCCGAAACTGTCGGCATCAAAGCGGATTTTTGCGTGCAGCAGATCTGGGGTGACGGCATCTCCGTGCTTGACGACAAAAACCCCGGTTTCAGACGCGCGGCGGCGCGAGATGTACCGCTCAATCGGGTTGCGCAGCAGGATGATTTTTTGCCAGTTTTTCGAATGGCCAAGTTTGCCGAACAGCTTGACGCGGTTGAGATTGGGCAGGAAGTCTTTGAAGCCGAAGATTGCGCCCTCAGCTTCGGTATCCTTGCGCAGACGGTTCAGCAGGCCGATGGGATCAGCGTCACGGGCCGCCATATCGCGGTTGGTCAGGCCGAGTTTGGCAAGCTGTGGTTTGGGCAGTTCCAGCGCGTTTTCTTTGAAAATCTCGCCAAAGCAGGTAATGTCTGGGGCCGAGTTCAGCAGAGCGGCCAAGTGGTAAGAGCCGCTTCGGGCTTGGGTCAGGATCAGGAAGGGCATCGGCTACCTCGGGTGTTGAGGCGGTGATACGCGGGTTGGGGGGGAGGCGTAAAGGGGGGATGCGGCCGGGGCACGATCTGGGGCTGGGGTTGGTCTATGGGGTTCCCAGCCTGCGCCGGGGTTTTATGCAGCAGGCGGCGGCGCTGCCGGGGAAGTGCCGAAGTTGGGGGGGGAGGTTTGAGAGAGTATTAATGAGTTCATTTTTTTGCATACTGTTATGGTGGCACGTATTATGATGGGGTCGCAGGGGTTGGCATGTGACTGATATACCGGGAAGTTCCGATGTTGAACGGGTGGTAGCAATGCGAACTGAGCGAAATGCCCTGTGCACAATCGTAATTATTTTCCTATTGCCATTTTTCGTCCTAGCTTTTGTCGGCTTTAGCCCAATCAATGATGACATTATAATTGGACACGCGACGGCCTTGACGAATATGGTTCCGGGCCTGTCGAAGTCGTTCTTAAACATTCAGCAGTATTCATCCACGCTGAATTCTGCAGAGTTTGTAATTATTTATTTTTGGAGCTTTACAAGCGTTTGCACGATTTCTATGATACTCGTGTTCGCGTTTGGGTTCACCGAAAAGTTCCGTAAAATAGAAAATAACGGCAACAAAAATCAAGCGGTTAGAGTTTCTGTTCCTCGTGATCCGAGGAAAATGATCGGTCCAGCCTGGCTCTGTTGCACAAATCAGCCTGAGGTCGAGTTTTCCCTTCCGCTGGACAGAGTCATCCGACACGTTGAGTTTGCGGCGTTCCAAGTGCCGTAAATCGGTTCAGGATCGCCGCCCTGA
>NZ_JAFCTX010000071.1:0-8473 GCF_049896245.1 Cypionkella sp. TWP1-2-1b2
CGCCACCCATAACTCAGCATAGCGATCAAAACTGATCCGGGTCGCCTCTCAAGCCACAGACGCGAGGTTCTGCGCCGCGTCAACATGTAGGCCGACCGGACTAAAAGGGATAAGCCTTTGTTAGGTGGATGTGATATGCGATTTGTTGCGCTTGCGTTGCCTTTGGCCACTTTGCTTTCCGGATGCGTTGATGCCCCAATAAATCCAGTAAGCCCCGCCCAAGCGAAGCTGCAAGAAGCCTGCAACGCGGGAAACACAGACGCCTGTAAGGTCGTATTGGATAAGGAACAACAAGACAGGGCGGCTTATAGCGCTTCAATGCGGGCAATGTCGCAGCCAGCACCCCAAACTGACCTTTGCAACTTTACGCCGATGCAACAACAGGGGAATCGCGTTTGGGATTTGACCTGATCTGAGGGGTCTTGCGGTCTTGGGCAGGGTGGATTCTGGGGTGGGGATCGCCCTTTTGGAGCCCGTTCCCTGCATGGATATCTTCCTCGCCGCCTTCGATGACATCCCCGATCCCCGCGCCGACAACGCGCGGCACGACCTTTGCGAACTGCTGGTCGTAGGCTTCGTCGCGGTGCTCTGCGGGGCGACCAGCTGTGCCGAGATGGCAGACTTCGGTCGCGCAAAAGAGCATGTTTTCAGAGACTTCCTGAAGCTCAGGCATTCCATCCCATCGCATGATACCTTCTCCACTGTGTTCCGAATGATCGACCCGAAGGCGTTGGATGCGGCCTTCGGTTGGGTTCTGGCGCAGATCGCGATGCTGCTCGGCGACGGTGACGTGATCGCCATCGACGGCAAGGCGCTGCGGGGCGCGCGCGACAAGGGCCAGAGCGCGCGGACCCGGATGATGGTCTCGGCCTATGCCGCCCGGTTGCGCCTGACGCTGGCCACGGTGGCGGCCGACCATGGCGGCGAACTTGAGGCGGCGCTCGAAGTGCTCGGCCTGATCGCGCTGAAAGGCAAGGTCGTGACGGCGGATGCCCTGAACTGCAATCGCCGCACGGTTGCAGCAATCACCGGAGGCGGCGGCGACTATTGTCTGGCGCTGAAGGCCAACCAGGACTCACTCCTGTCAGACGCTCGGTCCTGTTTCGGCAAGGTTCCGCCAGACCATCCGGTCGCGCATCACGAGGAGGCCGGGCATTGCCGCAAGGAGGCCCGCACCGGCACGGTAGTTTCTGCTAAGGGTCTGGCGGAGCACCATGAATTTCCCGGCCTGCAGGCCTTCGGCCGTATCGAGTCCCGCCGGGAAACCGATGGCAAAGTGCAGACCGAAACCCGCCATTTCGCGCTGTCCTGGGTGCCTGCGCCCGAGGTCTTCATGGCCACCGTCCGCGCACATTGGGAGATCGAGAACGCTCTGCACTGGCAACTTGACGTTTCGTTCCGGGAAGATGCCGCCCGCAACCGTAAGGATAATGGCCCCACCAACATCGCCATCCTGCGCCGCCGCGCCCTCGATCTCGCCCGCCGCGACACCTCCAAGGGCTCGCTCTCGATCAAACTGAAGCGCGCCGGGTGGGGTGATGCGTTTCTTCTAAGCCTTCTCAATCACTTAGCCAACCCTTAGGCCAAACGCGATTGCCCTGGATGCAACAAGGGGTATTGGTCAGCACACTTATCAAAACCCGCAGGCCGGGTATTACATCTGCCCATTGACGGGGCAATTGATACCCTTTGGCGGCATTTGCCAGTAAATCTTGCCGCCGCTCAGTTAGGAATTCGCTAGTGTCCTAGCCCCGCATCTTTGCGCGCGGCCCGCAACTCGGCCCCGGTCATGTCTCGGCTTTCCTAAGGCGTGCTGCCCGCTTGCGGCACCCCTGCGAACAATAGCAGGCATCTGCGCGGCGATAGATCGGCACGGGGCGATTACACCAGTGGCACAGCCAGCCACGGGACAGCCGCCTTAGAACAGCCTCGGCGCGGGCGTTCCGGTGCCGCATATTGCCGCCGCCATAAAGAATGTTGGCATAGCTGCGATGCACCAGTACCGACAGGCGGCGCGGGTAGTCATAGCCTAAAGCGATTCCATCGTGGTCGGGTCCAGGCAATTTGATTTCCTTTCGCAAGTACGCGTCTTGCTCAATACTGCCCAGTATCTTGCACAAAAAGAATCATTTTTTGGCGGGCAAGTTCATGTAAGAATTTTCTTTATCAATTTTTAACTCTGTAAATTCTCAATCCGCACTGCCGTTACTTAGCAAGGAGAAAAATCATGGCAACGGTCGCACTCACATCTGTATTCAACGATCTGAATCAATGGCCTGGGAGATTACTGGAGGTCAGTACGCCCGTAACCATTCTTGCGAAATCGGCGACAACCTTTTCGTTTCGTTACCAGTCAACAGGGGTCGACTTTCCAAATTACAAAGTCACCGTCACTGGTACGAACTTCACCTACGATGGGGCGATCGCCTCGGGTGGCGATGTCGCAAAAGTGCAGATTACCAACGCGATAGGGCAAACCGTCGTTACATTTTCCAACATCGGCCCGACAAGTTTGGCTGATGATTTTTCCTTGCTTTATTATGATATGTTTGGTGCCCCCGGCTATAAGGCGGGGCAAGGGCCTTGGCCCAGCGGGCAGACCGCTTGGTCCCATCTCACTTCCAGCAACGACGTCTACACTGGCACCTCTGGCAACGATAATCGTTGGTTACCAGGCACCGATTCCGGCAATGATGTCTTTAACATGCTAGGCGGAGACGACGAAGTGCAGGGGGGTGTTGGCAAAGACACTATCAACGGCGGCGACGGATACGATAGGCTGAGCTATCAACAAACGACATACAATGAGGGGATGAGCGCCATTCGCGGCGCTACGATCAATGTGAGTGCTGGCACTGCATTGGATCCGTGGGGCTTCACTGATAAGTTCACAGGCATCGAGTCGTTCGAAGGGTCGGTGTTCAAGGACCGCTTTTATGGCTCAATTACTGAACGCGATGACTTTGCCGGTGGCCGCGGTAACGACTTCATCGATGGCGGCGACGTATCTTTCGTTAACGGCGCGCGCACCGAAGACCTTCGGGATCAAGTGAACTATTCCAATGACTTTTGGCAGGGTGCCACGAAGGGCATCGTCGTACACTTGGAAACATCTTTTCTGAATGGATCGATCACGGGAAAGATTGTCGACGGCTTTGGCAATACCGACACCGTGGTTGATATTGAACGGGTGCGCGGTACACGGTTCAACGATGTTTTTGTCGGCTCTCGGGCAGATAATGTTTTCCGCGGCGGTGAGGGTAAAGACAGCTATAACGGCGGCGCAGGCGGCGGGGATTCTGTCAGGTTCGGCGACAACTTTTCGGATGCAGTGCAGCATGGGATCAAGGTCAATCTCTCGCTCGCCACCAATCAAATCGTTGATGACGGCTATGGAAATGTAGAAACCGCGGTCAGCATCGAAGATCTGGAAGGCACCCGGTTTGGTGATGTGATGCGCGGCAATAGCGTCAGCAACTTTCTCGAAGGAGGGGACGGCAAAGATACATTGTCCGGGATGGGCGGGGTCGATGAGTTTTATTGGGACCTCGATGCCGAAATTGGCGACGCCGATCACATCACCGATTTCATCGCCACAGGTGCAAACAAAGAGCATCTCTCGTTCAACGTCGATGGCTTTGCCGGCATGACCTCAACCGCGGTGCTTGTGAACGGCAGCAATGCCACAGCTGCTGTTGGCACTTTTATCTTCACTGCCGCCAGTCACACGCTGTATTGGGACAGCGACGGGACGGGCAGTGATGCCAAAGTTGCTGTCGCAATACTAGACAATGTCTCAGCACTGACAGTTGACAACTTCTGGCTGTGATAGACCTTGCCTATGCCTTTGGGGCATTCCCAAGGGCATAGGACTAAATCCAAGCCACCTTGTCTGTAATCGTGGGCCATAGACGGGCTATCCTGTTGATTTTCCTATGTCGGGTAATTTTAGCCCCTAGTAGGGCATAACCCCGGAGCGCCGTTACCAGGTCACTCAAAGCGTGAAGGTTGCCGACGGTGTCAGACGCACAACCGCAATTTTCTTGCCGCCTTGCCACAGGTGCAAGACAGGGCCGGGGCGGATGGTGATTAGCATGGCTGGGCTTTGTGCCATCACGCAGCGCCCCCGGCGCAATGTGGGCAGCAACCGGGCATCACCCAAACCCTGCAGGCCCCGCAGAACATGCGCCCATCAGGGCCGTGACGCTCCCACGCGGTAAGCTTGCGCCCATTCGTCTAGGCTGACAATGCGGCCCGTCCAGAGGCGAGGCTGGCCCGTGACAGATCGGCCATGCCGGAACATATCGCCATCAACGCGCGAAGGCGGCGAGGCGCTGGGCAGGGTTTCCAGCTTTTGAGGTCGGGGGGCAGCAGTAGCCTCCCCCTTTATACCCCCCGCCGACAAAACCGACAAAACCGACTTAACCGCCGCAGGGTTGCCAAGATTGCACATCGCCACAGCCCTAGCGTGGGTTTTGTCGGTTAAATCGGTTTTGTCGGAAGCCATAGGGGCCTGCCTTGCGGCTTCTAACCAGCGGCTCATTTCACCACCCACAGCGCCGGATTGACGCTAAACAGGCGCGTGGGCCTGCCGCCTTGGGCCTTGGCAGGCTCGGGGATGGTGCGGATGATATGGGCATCTTCAAGCAAGCTTAGGGCCGGGTCCAGATCGGCCTTGGCGGAAAGCCCCGCGCGCTCCATCCGCAGAATGTCGCGGGTTGTGAAGCCCCGCCAAGCTTGCTCTTGAATGATGGAAACCAGCCGCCGCGCCGCCCGCTCGGCCTTGGGCGTTGATCCATCGGCATAGGCCCGCCGCGCCATCGGCAGAACATAGGTTTCGACAAAATGCGCCGCCCGCCCGAAGTGGGCTTGCGAGATTTCACCTGGCATTTCCGCTTCGCCCCCCGCCCAATCGAGAAAGGCCAGGATGAGGGAAAGCCGGATTGTCAGCCCCGGCAATTTGCCCGCGAAGGACAACAGCAGCCCCTCGGCCCCGGCTTCCCAGCCTCGGGCCGTTTGACGGAAATCATCCAGCAGGCAGCGCGCATCTTCACTGAAATGCACAAACCAAGGGCGCTTCGCCCCTGTTTCGTCCTCGGGCATATCCAGCGATAACAGCCGCTCAAAGGCCGACTGCAAAAAAGCGTCATCGCTGCCTAGATTGGGGCGCTTGATTGGTGCTGCCTCAGGCCACACGGGCAGGGAGCGCGCCAGAAGCCCGTCATCATCTGATTTGAACAGCAGGGTTTTCAGCTTGTCGGGTTGGATGCCGCCCAGCACGCCAACCGTGAGCCGATCAATGTAAACCGGGTCGCGGCCCATCCGCTCCACCGAATAGCCCCGCCCGCCGTAGGCTTCTAACCAGAACGGGCGGTCAGAGCCGCCGCCGGAATAGCGCGTCATGCCCATCAGCCAGCCTGACAATTCATCGCGGGCAAGCAAAGCCCCGCGCGGCTGGCCTGCAAGTATAACGCCGATCTTTTCAACCGTTGCATCTGTCAGGGCGAAGCGCGGCAAGACAGGCTCGGGGCCGGGATTTGCGGCCTCTGGCTTGGCTGGCATGGTTTCATCGGCCTTTAGCGCCACCTTCACCGCCTCTTTCCACGTTTGCTCGGCAAGCTTGGCAATCTCGGCCTTCCCCCGCCATTCCGACAAAACCGATTCAACCTTAGCACGGGCTGCGCGCTCCATCCCTTTAAGCGGCGTCAAGACCGCATCAAGGCCGGGGCTTTTGTTCATCGAGGGTGAGCCAATAGCCATTGCCCAAATCACGGGCGGTTCGGCCCAGCCATCCCAAGGCGAGGCCCAGCGCGTGTTGCCGATCAATGCCCCCGCGACCGACAGCAGAGCCGCCGCGACGTAATCCGGGGGCGCGGCCTTGCTTTGGGCGGCTTGCCGTATCCATCGCGCCCAGCGCGCGCCAAGCACATCCTCTAGTGGCATGGCCGGGGGCTTGGGCAATTCAGGGCGAAGGAAGCGCGCCTCGGGGTCAAGCCAATCCGACTTGAACGGGATCGGGTCGGGCGCATTCATGCCGCACCGCCATTCTGCAAGAGAACATCATTCCAATCCTGCCCCTCGGGGGCGGGCAGCATCGACACGGCCCAGCCCAGAGCCGCCGCGCGCTCGGCCAAGGCATTGCCTGCCAGCCATCCCGCCCCGGCATCATCGGAATCCGTCGCCACAATCAATTCGCCGGGGGCGCTGGGCAGGGCGAGGGCTTTCATGCCAGAAGTGGAAAGCGCCGCCCAGACCGTCGCAGGACTCGCCAGATGCCCGCTCAGAAGGCTCAGGCCAGTTTCTATCCCCTCACATACCACCAGCGGCCCTTGCGCCTCTGACAGCGCCACAGCGCCACCTGCGCATGGGCCTTGCATCATCTTGGGGCTTGCAGTCTTGGGCAGGCGAATGCCCGACTTTTCAAAATAGGTGCGATGCACGCCCCCGGTGGCCACGTCCCCCACCATTGCCGATAACCAGCGCGCGCTGGGCGCGTGGAAGGCATCAGCGGCCCAGCCAAGCGATGGCGGCAGGGGGCAAGTGATACCACGCCCGCGCAAGTAGGATTCGCCCTTGGTGCCTTGCAGGGGCTTGCAGGTGGCCCATAGCCTTTCGCTCATGCCCTAATGAGGCATTCCAAGGCCCAGCGATTCCGCCCTTGAACGGTGATTTCGCGTGTGGTGTCGTGGTCATTGTGAACGGTGAAGTGGGCTTTGGCCCAGCGATTGTTTGTCATTGCTCGATGCCTTTTGTTGCGGCTCGGGCGGCGATGCGCTATGCTTGGGGTGTCCTGATACCGCCCAACGAATAGAGCCGCCATCCTTGCCCGGTGGCGGTTTTTCGTTATGCGGCGGTGCGGCTTGCGAGCCAGTCAGCAATCCGGCTTTCCGGCCATGCGACGGCGCGGCCCGTCAACTTGATGGGGCGGGGGAATTTCCCCGCCTTCATCAGATCGTAAATCGTTGTGGTGGACAGCCCTGTGAGTTCGAGAACGGCAGGGCGGCGAAGGTGCTTTTCAACCATGGTGGCCTCCGAAAGTTGGCGTTACATGGCGAAAGCATTATTCGTGGTGCATTGGCGGGTCTAAATGCCAACTCAGAAAAACTGCGTTTGCAGTTGGCACTAAGCTAGTGCCGCTCTAACAGAGGTCGCCCATTGCTGCGCATATTCGGTAACATCCCGACCATTTGGAACATTGCGTTGTTGCACTCTAAGCGGCGGAATATCAGGGTGTTGGGTCAGTGAAACGACGTAAACTCTTTTGCCGTTTTCGGTTTCTGCAACAATTTTGATCCCTGTTAGATCAGTCGCGGTCGGAGGACTAGCTTTGCGTTCGGCTAGTTCCTTACGTCGTTTCCAACCAAAGAGACGGCCAGAGATTCTGCTTTGGTGTTCGGCGGCGTCTTGAGTTGGCCGCCGCCAATCCGCCCTAATCCCAAATGCGCCAAGAGCGAATTCAACAGCTCGTCCGAATTCCGTAGACGGGCCCCCATCAAAGCTATTACCAAAGGTTATCGTTTTTCTGGTTCGGCGAAACAATCGCCGCATACCTTCTGAAACAATATAGCTAGCAGGGTTTCGTCCCCCATTTCTATTCCGCCGCTTTGCCCAAATTTTTAGGTCCGAGGCGTTACCTGCTAAAGTATCGCGCAAAAATTCGATCTGTTGAAGGGTTGGCGTCCCTGCAATAGTTAGGGCCTCTCGCTCGTCATGCGAAATTCTCCTTAGGCTGTTCCAGAGGTTTTCAGCATGTCGCGCGGCTTCGTTCAAAGCGTGGCTTGTTGCATTGACTTGATCTAAGTGCGTGGGCAGTTCCCACTCTGGACTGCCAAGCCCAGCAAAGGCCCGGTGAACAAGGTCTTCTTCACAGCCAAGATGTTTGGCAATCGCTCGATAGGGTGCGCATCCGTCATCTAGTGGTGTTGGAAAAATTGGTTGCCCCATCACGAGCTAATCCTCACCACTTCGCCGCGACGTTCCTATAGGAACCCGGCCCATGCTTCCATCATCTTGCCACGCTTTTCGAATAGATCAGATCGGGCGTAGGCTTGTTCGACCGCATCCCCCGCCATATGGGCAAGCGCGGCCTCGGCAACCTCGCGCGGAAAGGTGGTGCGCTCTTGCGCCCAAGTGCGGAAAGAGGCGCGGAACCCGTGAATGTCGATGGGAAAGCCAAGTTCCCGCACAAGCTTAATCAGCGTCATATCTGACAGCGGCCTGCCCTTGATCGTGCCGGGGAATACCAGCCCATTGCCCTCTGACAGCCCGCGCGCCTGTTTCAGCAACTCCACCGCACGGCCTGACAATGGCACCCGATGCGCGCGCTTGGCCTTCATGCGCAGGGCAGGGATTATCGGCTCTGTTGCACAAATCAGCCTGAGGTCGAGTTTTCCCTTCCGCTGGACAGAGTCATCCCACACGTTGAGTTTGCGGCGTTCCAAGTGCCGTAAATCGGTTCAGGATCGCCGCCCTG
>NZ_JAFCTX010000072.1:0-7875 GCF_049896245.1 Cypionkella sp. TWP1-2-1b2
TGCAAAGAAAAAGAAGGAGACAACACACAGCTTGACCCCGGCATGAACCGAAATCCATAATCAGAGGTGGCTCACTTCTCGGTGAAAAACCCGGCTCACTTCTGGATGAAAATCAACACCCCGACATTTCAATCGCCCATCCCTTAAGTGACCCTTCTTTGAATCGTCTCGCGTAGCGTCACAAATTACGAGAGTGTTCTTTATATGTTCTCAATACAAGTGACGCCTGTATGGCTTAATCATCACAGAAAACTGGCTACTGAAATCATATCAGATGGGCCAACCGTCAGCAGGTTGGCATAGGCAGGCATCTTTAAGCGCGGCGGATTGTTTTCACGCTTACGCGGAACAGCTGTGCGATCTCGGGCATTGGCCACTGATCCTCGTCACGCATCCAGCGCACCTCGATTTTCTGTGATGGTAATAGGGCAGGGGGCCTTCCCCCGACGCGCCACGCTTGCGGGCGGCCTCCAGCCCTTCCCTTGTCCTCTCAGAAATCCGCTCACGCTCGAACTGGGCAATGGAGGCGAAGACATGGAACACCAGACGCCCGGCGGGCGTTGTGGTGTCGATGTCCTCGGCCAGCGACCGGAACCCCGCGCCGTGCCCTTAGATGGTGTCCACGATATCGAGCAGATCGCGCGAGGAACGGGCGAGGCGGTCGTATTTGGTGACGGTGATCACGTCGCCCCGGCGAAGCTGATCGAGCAAGCGGTCCAGCTCCGGCCTGCTGCGTGCCGTGCCGGTGATCTTGTCAGCGAAGATCCTCTCGGCACCCGCCGCCTTCAAGGCATCGAACTGGCCGTCCAGGCTCTGGTGTTCTGTGCTGACCCGGGCGTATCCGATGATCTTGAAGTACTGTGCCAAAAACCTCCCAAAAGCCGCAAAGGTTTTGTCATGGGTTTTTGTCCAGTCTAAGGCCACTATACGGCGCAGGGCAGGATGCGAGTACAGAAACGACCAGTATATGTGAAAAACTCGACCCATCACAGCTTGTGACCAGCACTTTCACACCGTTTTAACTATCTGAATCTGAATATCTTTTCGGCGGCTTCGCGCCACGGTTCAAGAGTGGGTCCGTTGGCCTCACACGGGGATCATTTTCACCAGACGTTTTAGATTCTGTGCGGTGGCTGTCAGGACAAATTCGCCGCTGGCACCACGCAACCTTCTGAGCCGAAGGCGGATGAATCCAAGATTGCGCTTCAAATGAGCGAACAGTATCTCGACCTTTTTGCGCTTACGGCGGCTGATCTGGGCGCGGCGCTGGGTATCGAACGGCCATTTGGCGATAAAAAGTCCTTTCTAATCTTTACGTACCCGACTCAAAGCCGCCCTGTGCGATGATATCAACGGCTTTAACACACCAGATTTCCGTCATGCCATCAGGGCTGAAAATCTCGGTGGCGTTCGCATGAAAGGCCGCCTAGTAAGGCTTTCTGACAGTAACAGTCCCGATTCAGGTCCTCCTTGCGCTCACAAGTCCGGGTAAATAGCGGGGACAAATTTAGGAAATCAGATGAACCACAATGAGCCCGAGCGCGACAAGGTGTCAGAACCTTCGCACCTGCCAAAGCTTGAGCCTACCGGCGAGCGTTTTATGCCAGAAATCCCGGGTAATATCTACCTTGAGCATATGCATCGCTATTTGCTGACGGTCCCTCTAGTAAAGGGCGCGCGCGTGCTGGATATAGCCAGTGGCGAGGGCTTTGGATCGAACATCCTGGCGCAAAGTGCCGCCGAGGTGATTGGTGTCGATATATCCGAGGCGGCCATACTGAATGCACGGGCAAAATATGCGCGAAACGGTCTGCGCTTCGAGGTGGGCTCTGTCACGGAAATCCCGCTGCCCGATCATTCTGTCGATTTCGTCATCTCCTTTGAGACGATCGAGCATATCAAAGCGCATCAGGAAATGTTGGCTGAAGTTCGGCGTGTCTTGCGGCCCGGTGGGGTGTTTGTGGTCTCGACACCCGAAAAGTCGGTCTATACCGATGCCTCTGGCCATGTGAACCCGTTTCACGCGAAAGAGCTTTATCGGGACGAGTTTGTGGCCCTGCTGGGCGCGCATTTTGGCCATCTCCGCATGCATGGCCAAAAGATCAACTTTGGCTCAGTAATCGTGCCCGACGATGGCTCCGCCCCGTTTTCAGAGATCCGTTCTGAGACGGGTGAGACTGCGCCGGGGCAGTTGCAGGCGACCTATATGATAGCGCTGGCCTCTGACGATCCGGGGAAGATGCAAGCCTTAGGCGGTATTTACAGCCAGGACATACAGGCGTCAGAACCCGTAGCTGTGCGTGTCGCGTTCGAGCGTGGGCTTTGGCGTAAGGAGACTGAGGCGCAGTTGGAACCTGCAATGGAAGAGTTGGCTTGGATTTCAAACCAGATCGGCGCCTTGCAACGCACCAACTCTATGAGCCGCGCGAACCTGCTGAAGCTGATCAAACGACTTGTCGTCACGCGCCTGCTTTATTGGTTGTCGGTCCGCGAGATGTTCAGCAAAAAGCGCCGCGGGAAGTTTCGACACTCAGCCGAAAAGCGCGACCCGATGTTGCTTGCGCGCCGTGTTGACAGTTTCTGTCATGAGTTTCTGCACCGGGTGAACAGCAATGTCAAACTTGGCGAGGCGCGCAAGGCACTGCTGCACGCAATCGGGCTGACCGTGACCGCCATCGTCCCGAGTTACAATCACGCTCCATTCCTGCGCCAACGGCTTGATAGCATATTGTGCCAGAGCTATCCATTGATCGACATTGTTATCCTTGATGATGCCTCGACCGACGACAGCCGCGCGATCATCGCTGAGTATGTTGCCCGCTTCCCTTATCGTATTCGCGCTGTCCTGAACGAGACCAATTCTGGTAGCGTTTTTGCGCAATGGCAAAAGGGGCACGACCTTGCAACTGGCGATCTTGTCTGGTTCTGCGAAAGCGACGATTTCGCAGAACTAGATTTCGTCGAACGCCTGATCGGAAGTTTCCGCGACCCCAGTGTGATGCTCGCCTTCGGCAGGATCGAATTCGCCGATGCGCAGGGCCAACATGTGCCGGGGCTTGATCACTACCGCGAGTCGGCTGAGGCGGGGATCTGGTCCAAGGGCTGCATTCGCCCGGCGGCAAGCTGGTTTTCAGGCGGCTTCGGTGTCAAGAACGTGATAGCCAATGTGGGCGGCAGCCTGTGGCGCCGCGTCCCGATCTCACAGGCTGTCTGGGAGACGGCGCGCAGCTATCGGATCATGGGTGACTGGTTTTTGTATTCCGAGATGGCCCAAGGTGGTCAGATCGCATTCGAACCATCAGCCGTCGCATATTTCCGGTCGCATGGTGCGAATACCTCTGGTCAGAGCGCGCAATCCAAACCGGAATATTATCGCGAATATGCCCGCCTGATGACCGCTCTCAAGCGGCGCTGGGCGATTCCCGACGTTACTGTCGATCGCTTCGTCGCTCAGGCGGCTGAGATTTTCCGCAACGCCAAAGTCCAAGGGGTAGAGTTTGATACGCTGGTGAATGCGGCGGCGCTTAAGGCTCTCAGACGAGAGGTGCCGCATGTGTTGATCGGCATTCTGGGGTTCAGCTATGGTGGCGGCGAGATTTTTCCCATTCACTTGGCCAATGCGCTGCGCGCGATTGGGACCACAGTGTCGATCCTGCGAATGTCTGATGTTTCAGATCACGCCGATGTCCGCGCGCTTCTGGATCCTGCGATCCCGGTCTATGACGCCATTATCGTGCGCGATATGGGTGGTAACCGCTTTCTACGCGATGCGGGTATTTCCATCATTCATTCACATTTGGCGAGTGTTGAGATGCTGATGCTTGATCAAGAATCGGTCGATGGACCCTATATGGCGACCCTACATGGGTCGTATGAAGCGATGGAGCTTCCCCGAAGCCGGGCGACGAAATGGGCAGAACGTGTCGACCAGTATGCCTATACCGCAGAGCGTAACCTGTCTCCCTTCGACCTTGCGGCGCTCGGCTCTGACAAATTTGTGAAGTTTCGCAATGCCATGCCGATTGACCCCCGCGACCTGCCGCAGACCCGCGCAGATCTGGGAATACCTGCGGATGCGGTCGTCTTCACACTGGTGGCGCGGGGCATCGAAGGCAAAGGCTGGGAAGAAGCGGTTCGCGCGTATCAGGCGTTGCGCGCGCGTCGTCCCGACGCGGTGATGGCGCTGGTGGCCGTCGGCGAGGGCGAGAAAACGGATGCCGCGCATCTTCTCGCCAAAGATGATCCGACGATCCATTTCCTCGGCTATATCAAGGAAATCCACGGCGTCTACCGGATCAGCGATGTGGCCTTGGTGCCGACACGTTTTTCGGGGGAATCGTTTCCGCTGTGCCTTATTCAGGCGATGCAGGCTGGTATTCCAAGCATCGCCACCGATGTTGGCGAGATCAAGGCGATGATCCAGCCCGAGGGCCTGAGCGGGGGGCTGATCATCCCCAATCTGGAGGATGACGATGCCTTTGTTGCGGCCGTGAGCGCCCAGATGGAGGCGATACTTGACCCGTCACGGCGCGCCAAACTGTCGGAAAATGCGCGTCGGTTGGGCGAAGATTTCGGGATTGACGCGCTGGCGCATCGGTATCTGGAGCTTTACCAGCAGGTTATCACCCGCCATGCTGGACAAACTGCGTCGCCGAGGGCGGGGGCGCTGAGGAAAACCGCATCATGAATATTCTCGCGCTTGGTGGAAATGGTTTTCTGGGCTGGCATCTGGTCAATGAACTGGCCGCGGCGGGTCATCGCGTCACCGTGCTTGGGCGGCGGGCAGAACCGCAGCGTCCGTTGCCAAACAATGCCGAATATGTGTCGGTCAATCTTTCAGATCGCCCGGCACTGGTACAGCTTCTGACGGGGATAGACGCGGTTGCGCATCTCGCCAGTGCTACGGTGCCCTCGACCGGCGACAAGGACAAGGTTGCCGACGTGCAGATCAATCTGGTGGGCACCCTGAATCTGCTTGAGGCGATGATACAAAGTGGCTGCAGGCGCCTGCTTTTCGTATCGTCCGGCGGTACCGTGTATGGAATCCCGCAGCACATTCCAATCCACGAACACCATACGCTCGCGCCGATTTGCTCTTATGGCATCGTCAAGGTTGCGATCGAGTCCTACTTGGCGCTTTTCGCGCGCACCCATGCTATGAAATGCCTGATCCTGCGCGCCTCTAATCCCTACGGCCCTTGTCAGGGCAACCTCGGGGTGCAGGGGATCATTGGCACCTATCTGGGTCGCGCCAGAGAAGGTCAGCCGATCGAGATATGGGGCGATGGCTCTGCGATACGAGATTACATCTATGTTGGTGATCTTGCGCGGCTTGGACGTTTGGCGATCGAAGGAGAAGCGTCTGGGGTTTTCAATGCTGTCAGCGGGATGGGAAGCTCTGTTGCAGAGGTGGCCGAATGTGTTCGCAGGGTTACCGGGCGCGAGGTTCCGGTGCTGAACCGACCTAGACGAACGTTTGACGTGCCAATTTCTGTGCTTGATATCAGCAAGGCCAAAACGACGTTCAACTGGCAGCCGAGGATTGGTCTGGAAGAAGGGATCAGCAAGACTTGGCGCTGGCTTGAGGAAACCTCCCGTGCCTGACAGAGAGGAGCTGTCTTTGGGTTGGGCGGGGCACGCGAGTAAGCTTTGCCCACATCCGCCCTGTTGTCCGCTTCAGGCAAATCATGTTCAAGAAAGACCTGTTCCTCATGTCCGAGGCTAAATCCGCCCTATCACGCTGGTTTGACAAGAAATCTGGCGACAGCCTTCTCTTGCGTCTTCTGCTGGAATCCGTCCCGCAGCACAAAGCCCATTACTTTGCTGCGGTCGTGGCTATGGTTTTTGTCGCAGGTACCACAGCGGCGACAGCTTGGATAATGGGCGCGATCATCGATGCAATGAACAATCCGACAGGTAGAATGCACCTTTATATGGTGGCCTCCGGAGTTGCTTTGATTTTTTTCCTAAAGGGCATTGCCTCATTCGCCCAAGCAGTGCTGATGGCGCGGGCGGGAAACCGGATTGTGGCACGCAAGCAGGCGCAGCTATATCGGAAGCTGCTGAGTCAGGGCATGGGCTTTTTCAGCAGCACAGAGTCTTCCGATGTGATTGTCCGCGTGACGCAAAGTGCGCAGATGGCCCGCTCAGTGATTGATATTATCGTCACGAGTTATGTCCGCGATATGCTAACCCTGCTAGGGCTGGTTGGAGTTATGGTCTACCAACAGCCCCTGCTTTCTGCAGTGTGCCTGTTAGTTGGCCCGGCTTCGCTGTTTGGAGTACAGCGTATTCTGCGCAGTGTTCGGCTTGTGATGGCACAGGAGATGGTCGGAATCACTGAAATCATTAAGGTTGTGCAAGAAACATCAACAGGTGCTCGCGTGGTAAAGGCCTTTGCGCTTGAGGAGCAGATGGCCCAGCGCATGGAGGCCGCCATTCGTCAGGTTGAAAAGCGGGCTAATAAGATCGTCCGACTGGAGGCTGCAACCTCGCCCCTGATGGACACAATCACCGGGTTGGCGGTGGCGGGGATCGTTGTGTTAAGTGCGACTACTCTGTTCGGTCAATCGGTGGGCACGCCCGGTCAACTGATGTCGTTTGTGACGGCGTTCTTGATGGCCTATGAACCTGCCAAACGCCTGTCAAAGATGCGCGTGAGCATTGAAAGCGGCATGGTCGGCGTCACGATGATGTATGATCTAATGGATCAGCCCAACGTCTTGGTTCAGGCTGTGGATGCTGTAGATTTGCCCGATGGCCCAGGGCACTTGAGATTGGAAAATTTGCGGTTTTACTTTACACCCGATCGTCCGGTGATCAATGGTATCACGCTGGATTTTGCCGCAGGCACCACAACGGCGCTTGTAGGGCCCTCAGGGGGCGGCAAATCAACATTGCTGAACTTGATGCTGCGGATGTATGATCCAAACAGTGGAAATGTGCAGATTGATGGTATTAATTTGCGGCAGGCGACACTGGCCTCACTGCGTCGTAAGATCGCTTATGTTGGACAGGATACGTTTCTGTTCTCAACCAGTGTCATGGAGAACTTGCGCATGGTGCGGCCCTCTGCCACTGATGATGAGGTAATTGAGGCTGCTCGTGTTGCACATGCGGATGAGTTTATTTCGAGCCTCTCGCAAGGTTACCACACCCAGATCGGCGAGAATGGCACTTTTCTTTCAGGCGGACAGCGCCAGCGGCTGGCCATTGCGCGCGCTGTGCTGCGTCGCGCGCCAATTTTGCTTTTGGACGAAGCCACCAGTGCGTTGGACAGTCATTCGGAGGCACTAGTCCGCGACGCGTTGGAGCGGATCACCAAGGGGATCACCACCGTCATCGTGGCGCATCGTTTGTCAACGGTGATGCGCGCTGACCGGATTTGTTATGTCGACGATGGGAAAGTGATTGAAGTGGGCTCCCTGAAGGAGTTGCTAGCGGCCAATGGCAAGTTTCGGGCATTGTATGATCAGCAGTTTGCAGGCCATTGAGTTGCTGCACGGCTAGGATGATAATTATCACCTCAAGCCGAGCCAGGGAAGAATGCAGGTCCGCACTCTGCTATGTGTTAAGATGCAAATTCAAGCACCTCGTAAACTCGCAGCAACAAGTATTTCCGATTGGTCTGTGCCAACTATTTGCAGGCGGGCAGACATCTTCTTATCCGGATATGAACTTGTGCCCTAGGGTCAGGACCTGCTAACCAGCTTGCTTTTGCGGTTTTGGTTTGATTCACTTTTGGTATCCAAGGGGGTGCCTGTTGATTTTCACCCAGAACTGAGCCGGTTAGGCGCATAATTTTCACTGAGAACTGAGCCATGTGAACCTACCCCCAAAGCGGAGAGCAGTGGGGGCAACGGAGTGATCCACATG
>NZ_JAFCTX010000073.1:0-7533 GCF_049896245.1 Cypionkella sp. TWP1-2-1b2
GTACCAAGCCCTCTGGACCGCCGTCGGTGCAGTCTGCGATCTATTCCATAGCCAGGAATGCAGAAACTACTTCAAAGCCGCAGGATATGGTCCCGATTGAAGGTGACTTGCTCTAACGGGATTTGCTCTTTGACAAATACTCAAATGCAGCGGCGCAGCCCGCGCTCGCTGTCCTATCGATCTCCCGGCAGAGCCGCTGAGTGGGGCCTCGATGGCCCCCGAGACGGCCGGTGTTTCCCGGTCAGAGCCGCAGCCCTCATTTTCCCGCCCTCAGACCAAAGTCTGTTCCCGTCTGCAAAGCTTTGGCTATACTGAACCCCTTGTCTCAACCCGGAGTTCTCTCATGCGTTTAGCCACCAAAGCCCTCGCCACCGCACTGACTCTTTTCGCAGGCATTGCCTTTGCTGAAGTCGAGGCCACCGACCCCTTGGTGATTGCCCAGCAATCTTTGATGAAATCCTTTGGCGGCGCCGCCAAGGCCCTGGGCGGTATGGCCTCGGGTGAGGTCGCCTATGATGCCACCGCCGCCGAAGCTGCCAAGGCGACTTTGATCGCGGGTTCTGCCGATATCCATGTCAAGTTTGAAAAGGCGGGCAACGATCCGGCTTCGGGGGCCAAGCCTGAAATCTGGACCAACTGGGATAATTTTGTCGCCAAAGCCACCGCTTTGAACACCGCAGCCACCGCGCTGGATACGACCTCGGCAGAGGGCATCAAGGCCGGGATGGGCGCGATTGGCGGTGCCTGCAAGGATTGCCACACCACCTACCGCGTGGCGACCAACTAAGCCGCAAACTGCTCTGGCCGCAGGAAAACGCCTGTGGCCAGAGCGTTTAGCCGCAGCTGACTCGGCTGATCACCTCTGCCGCATTGACCTCAATATTCAGCCGTTCGGCGGAATAATCCATTGTCACCGCCATGCCGGGGCGGATGATCCGCACGGTATGGGCGAAGCGCATCACCTCCAGCTTTTTCGCACTTTGGCCGACCAAATGCTGCAAGCCACTGGCGCCACAGGCGTCTTCTACCGGCAGAGGATCGGTCAGGGGTGGTTCAGGTTCGGGCACGCAGCCCATCAGCGCGACGGGCAGGGCAAGCAGGAGGGGCGAGAAACGCATTGGGTCACCTTTATTCTGACTACCCGCAAGATAGCCGAAGGATCAGCTGATCGTTAGTCACTTCTGCATTCAGCCGGGTTGGCACCACTTCGTCGGTGATTTCTTGCCCAGGCCACAATATCCGCAGCGGGCCTGCAAGCGGATGATCTGCCAGCAGGGTAAATGGCCGACCCACCACGTCGATCAGCCCTTCGGCACCGCACAGATCCGGCTGTGGTTTGAGCATTTTGGACACCGGCCCCATCCGCACCTGCCCACCCATCGCACAGGCCGCGAGGCAGGCAGCCGCCAGAACACCCAGCATGTTCCGCCGCATGAGAGGGGAAAACAAGGCAACCATATGCGCGCGGAACTTCCTACAAATCCTGCTGCAGTCTTAGCCCGCCCCGCGCCGCCGCAGCAACCACCAAAGCGGCAACAACCCGAAACAGGTCGTTTCCAGCGTTGCAATTTTTCGCGGCGTGGCCCAGTTTGACGCAAAACTCATCTGCCCAAAATCATCTGGCATAATCCCCTCGGAGGACCCCCATGCGCACCCGTGCAGCCGTAGCCTTAGCCCCCGGCAAACCGCTTGAAATCATGGAGGTCAACCTCGCCGATCCGAAACACGGCGAGGTTCTGGTCGAGATCAAGGCCACCGGCATCTGCCACACCGATGAATTCACTTTGTCGGGTGCCGACCCCGAGGGCCTGTTTCCGGCGATTTTGGGCCATGAAGGCGCAGGCGTGGTGATCGCCATCGGCCCCGGTGTCACCTCGCTGAAAGTCGGTGATCACGTTATCCCGCTTTACACGCCGGAATGTCGGGAATGCCCGTCGTGCCTTTCGCGCAAGACCAACCTTTGCACCGCCATTCGCACCACCCAAGGACAGGGCCTGATGCCCGACGGCACCTCGCGGTTCTCAATGCTGGATGGCACGCCGATCTATCATTACATGGGGTGTTCGACGTTTGCGAACCACACCGTTGTGCCGGAAATCGCGTTGGCGAAGGTGCGTGAGGATGCGCCTTTTGACAAGATTTGCTATATCGGTTGCGGCGTGACCACCGGCATTGGCGCGGTTCTGAACACCGCCAAGGTCGAGCATGACGCTACCGCTGTGGTGTTTGGCCTGGGCGGCATTGGTCTGAACGTCATTCAGGGTCTGAAAATGGCGGGGGCGCGGATGATCATCGGCGTCGATCTGAACAACGACAAAAAGGCTTGGGGCGAGAAGTTCGGGATGACGCATTTCATCAACCCGAAAGAAACCTCCGGCTCGGTGGTGCAGGCGATTGTCGATCTGACCAAGACGCCGTTCGATAAGATCGGTGGCGCGGATTACTCGTTTGATTGCACCGGCAACGTCAAGGTGATGCGGGATGCGCTGGAATGTACCCACCGTGGCTGGGGCCAGTCGATCATCATCGGCGTGGCTCCGGCTGGGGCGGTGATTGAGACACGCCCGTTCCAACTGGTCACCGGCCGGGTCTGGAAAGGCACCGCTTTTGGCGGCGCGCGGGGTCGCACCGACGTTCCGAAAATCGTCGATTGGTACATGGACGGCAGGATTGAGATCGACAGCCTGATCACCCATATTCTGCCGCTGGAGGACATCAACAAGGGCTTTGATCTGATGCATTCCGGCGAAAGCATCCGCGCCGTAGTGGTGTATTGACCGCATGGGCAAGGCGTTGAAATTCATCGTCCTTGCCCTGACCGTCTTGCTGACAGCCTTTCCCGTTGTAGCCGATGGGGAAGGCTTTGTGCGGTTCGTGCTGAACAATCAGCTGTTTGATCTGCCGCCCGACGCGATTGCGAGTGCGCGCGCGATCAAGGATTTCAACAACCAGGATGCGCTGGAAGTGACGGTGACGCCGGATTGGCTGGCCCCCCTGTCCAACTTTACCCAAGGTCCGCAGGGACGGACAATCTCGATCTTCGTCTGCGGCGCGCTGGTCGCCGAGCCGACGTTGCAAGGCAGGATTTCCGGGGGCAGATTTTTCCTGACCGGAGACCCGGATGTGATCCACAAAGCTGCGGTGTTTCTGGGCGCGCGTTCCTGCACGACGCTGCCGAACTCTTGACCTGAGGCAAGCCGATGGCCGCGACTCCGGGGGTGAAGTTTCTGGAAAGTAAGGGGGTCAGCTTCACCCTGCACCCCTACAGCTATGACCCGGATGCCGAAGCGGTGGGTCTGGCCGCCGCTGCCGCGCTGGGGTTGGAGCCAAGCCTGACCCTGAAAACCCTGATGGTCGAGGTCGATGGCAAGCCTGCGTGCTGCGTGATCCCCTCGGATCGGCAGCTGTCGATGAAGAAGGTTGCGGCGGCTTTCTGCGGCAAGGCGGCGGCGATGATGCCGTCTTTGAAGGCCGAGAAGCTGACCGGGTATCGGGTTGGCGGCATCAGCCCGTTTGGATCGAAGCGGGCGGTTCCGGTGGCGATAGAAGCCTCAGTCTGCGGCGTGCAAAGGGTCTGGATCAACGCAGGCCAGCGCGGGCTGCTGCTGGGCATTGCGCCTGATCAGGCTCTGGCGGCTGGCGGTGTTGGGGGCGCAAGCACTGGCGTTGATCGTCTGAGTTCGGGTTGAACCTGTCCGCCCGCGCGTGCAGACTGGCCGCAGCATAGGGAGATCACGATGAACGGTGCCGAGAGCTTGGTGAAGACGCTGCTGGCCTCGGGGGTAGAGGTTTGCTTTGCCAATCCGGGGACGTCGGAAATGCATTTCGTGGCGGCGCTGGATCGTCATCCTGAAATGCGCTGCATCCTGTGTTTGTTTGAGGGCGGGGTTTCGGGGGCGGCGGACGGCTATTACCGGATGTCGGGGCGGGTGGCGGCGACCCTGCTGCATCTGGCCCCCGGCTTTGGCAATGCTTTCGCCAATCTGCACAATGCGCATAAGGCGCAGTCGGGCATCGTCAACGTGATGGGCGATCACGCGAGTTACCATTTGAAGCATGAGAGCCCGCTGAAGGGCGATACCGTGGGGATTTCTCAGGCGATTTCGCATTGGACGCGGGTGTCAGCCTCGGCCCCGGATGTGGCGGTGGATGGCGCGGCGGCGGTGCAGGCGGCGCGGTCGGCCAATGGGCAGATTGCGACGTTGATCCTGCCAGCGAACACGGCTTGGGAGCAGGCAGAGGCTTCGGCGGTGGCGGCAGAGGCCCCGGCTTTGCGCAGGCCCCGCGCGGAAGATGTGGTGGCTGCGGCACGGGCTTTGCGGCTGCCGGGGGCGGCGTTGATGGTGGATGGTGCGGCGCTTTATACCGATTTGGGGCAGGTTGCGGCGCGAATTGCGCGGGCTTCAGGCTGCACGCTGATGGCGCCGTTTTTCTCGGCCCGCTCGCGGCGGGGGGCGGGGTCGGTCAAGTTGCAGCGGCTTGCCTATGAGGTGGATGCCAATGTGGGGATTCTGGCGGATAAGTCGGTGTTGGTGTTGTGCGGCACTCAGCGCCCAACGGCGTTTTTCGCTTATCCGGGCAAGCCGAGCCTGCCTGAATCGCCCGAGTGCCGGGTGATCGAGCTGTGCTCGATTGATATGGATTACGCTTGGACCTTGCAGGAAATTGCGCGGGAATTGGGGGCTTTGGATGATCTGCCAGTGGAGGCGTTTCAGGCGCTCGATCTGCCTGCGCTGCCTTCGGGGGCGATGAGCCTTGAGAAGGTCGGCCAAGCGATTGCGCATCTGATGCCGGAGGATTGCGTGGTGGTGAATGAGGCGATCACCTCGGGTGTTTCGGTGGACACACCGATGGTCGCCGCACGCGGTCATGATGTGCTGGTGACGATGGGCGGGGCGATTGGCCAGTGTCTGCCTGCAGCGGTGGGGGCGGCGGTGGCCTGCCCGGATCGCAAGGTGCTGGCTTTGTCGGGCGATGGATCGGCGATGTATACGCTGCAATCACTGTGGACGATGGCGCGCGAGGGGTTGGACGTTTGCGTGGTGATCTTTGCCAACCGGACTTACAAAATCCTGCATGGCGAGTTGGTGAATGTCGGCGTTGCGAATGTGGGGCGCAATGTGAACCGGATGTTTGATATGGTGGAACCCAGCTTGGACTGGGTGGCGCTGGCGCAGGGGCATGGCGTGGACGCGGTGCGGGCGGTGACGGCGGATGAATTTGTGAGCGCGTTCGCGGGGGCGATGACGCGGCGCGGGCCGTTTTTGATCGAGGTGGCTTGCTGAAACTACGGCTCTGGCCGTTTCATCTGTTCTTAAATATCCCCGCCGCAGGCTTCCTACATTGATCAAAGGAGCCTCCGGCGGGGATATTTAAGAACAGATGAAAGCAAATTTTAGATAAAGTTTAGGAATTTCGGGCATTGGCGGTTTTCTCTATCCGCCGTGCGCGATTTCGGGCATCACCAAAGGAAAAGCGAGGGTCTTATGTCAGCCAATATGACGACGATTGCCGGGAGGACGCCGCGGTTGGCGGTGTTGATCGACGCCGATAACGTACCTGCACGCCATGCGGTGGCGATTTTGGATGAGATTGCCAGCTTTGGCGACCCATCCTTGCGGCGGGTTTACGGGGATTGGTCTAGCCAAGCGTTGACGCAGTGGAAGGAAGCCGCGCGGGATTTGGGGTTGGTGATGCATCAGCAATCGGCCAATACCAAGGGCAAGAATGCATCGGATATTGGTCTGGTGATTGACGCGATGGATATTTTGCACGCAGGAAAAGTCGATGGCTTTGTGCTGGTGTCGTCGGACAGCGATTTCACCCGATTGGCCAGCCGTATCCGCGAGGATGGCTTGCAGGTGATCGGGATTGGCGAGTCTAAGACCCCGGATTCACTGCGGAAAGTCTGCAATCGGTTTGTGTTTATCGAGAATATCGACAGTGGGGCGGAAGTGTTGGAGGCCAAGCCCGGCAAGCCGGATGTGGGCCGCGCCGAGCCCGTGGCGGCGGGCAAGCAATCGGCGGCGCAGGCTATTCCGTTGATCAGCGATGCGATGAAAAAGATCGACCCGGATCAGGATGATTATTCGTTGGGGCAGTTGGGGCAGGTGATCACGCAACTGCATCCTGACTTTGATCCGCGGTCTTATGGGTCGGCCAAGCTATCGGATCTGCTGCGCAAGACCGGGCGGTTCGAGGTGTTTCAAGGGCTGAACAACGCGATGAAGGTGCGGGATAAGGCGTAGAGTTCACGCTAAGGCATGTGATGATGCGTTGTGCTGAAACTAATCTCCTGCGGTGACGTAACTACCAAGCATCAGGGAGATATAAAATGAAATTATTAGCACCCGGCTTGACGATACTGACGTTCATCGCGTCAGCCAGTGCGGCATCCGCCCATATCGGCGGCATTCCGGGTGGTTTTGCCAGTGGCTTTCTTCATCCGATTTTGGGCTGGGACCATGTGGCGGCTATGGTGGCGGTTGGTATCTGGGGCGCGTTTTTAGGTCGCCCGGCGCTGTGGTTGCTGCCCATTTTGTTCCCGATGATCATGGCCTGTGGAGCGGCGTTGGGCATTGCGGGCGTGCCGCTGAGCCATATTGAGACCGGGATTGCTTTATCCAGCATGGTGCTGGGGGTGCTGGTGCTGTTTGGTGTCAGAACGCCGTTGTGGGTCGCCTGTATCGTGATTGGCATCTTTGCGGTCTGTCACGGCTATGCGCATGGGGTTGAATTGCCAGAGGCGTCAAATCCGTTGTCGTTTGCGATTGGCTTCATCGTCAGCACCGGGCTGTTGCACCTGTGTGGCATCGGGATCGGCTATCTGACCAAGTATCAGGGCGGCAAGATTGTGGTGCGGGCGACCGGAGCGGTGATCGCCTTGGTGGGCACGGCGTTTCTTGTGGGCGCGATGTGAAGATCGGTATCGCTTGCGGGGCGGCAGCTTTTGCGCTGTGGCCCGGCTTGGCTTTGGCGCATGGGATGGGGAATTCGGTTGGCTTTCGGCTGACGCTTGAATCGATGCTTGAGTCGATCAATTCCCCGGTTATCCCATTGCTGTTAATTGGCTTTGCAGTTCTGGCCGGAACCAGCGGTGCGGATCGCGCGCGTCTTGCTGCGGGCTGCTTTTTGGCGGGATTGCTGGCGGGTATCCCTGCCGCCAACGGATCCGGCGTTTATGGTGCGGTTGCTGCGCTGAGTGTCGGGGCTTTGTGCAGCGTGGTGTCAGCCGCCAGCCTGCGCGCGACGCCGAAGTTTGTGCTGCCTGTGTTGAGCGTTGCTGCGGGTCTTGCCGCGACGATCTACAACCTTGATGGCCATGCGGTGGCGTCGCTGCCGATTGCGGTGCATTTTGGCATTGTTTTGGGGCCCTTTATTACGGCCCTCGCGCTGATCAGTTGGATCGTGATTATACTAGAGCAAGTCACCTTCAATCGGGACCATATCCTGCGGCTTTGAAGTAGTTTCTGCATTCCTGGCTATGGAATAGATCGCAGACTGCACCGACGGCGGTCCAGAGGGCTTGGTACG
>NZ_JAFCTX010000074.1:0-7451 GCF_049896245.1 Cypionkella sp. TWP1-2-1b2
CTGCGAAGCTCCATAGGATGTGATTTGCCCATCTCGATCCCCTATATCTGGAAAGATCAGGGAATCAGAAACCGTCCAAGATGGGAAGCCTGAATCATATGAACGGCGACTTGCTCTAATCGTCGCGCTACAGCTTTTCATGGGGTGCCGCGTCAGATCGCATTCCGGGGCGGAAGTGTAATCATTGCAGTTCAGGGTCATGCGACGCTGATCCATGATAAATCCTCCTTTGCCGAGCATTGGGTGTCACCGCTGGTTTCCCAAGGGATCGACACAGTGGGCATGACCTTGATTAATGTTCACGCCGCGCGAATTCGTTATTGGGATGGCGAAGATAGCGGCAAAATTTCTGTGTGACCGCTTGGTTCAAGGGCGGGGGAAAAACTTTTCAGAAGCCCGGCCACAAGCCCGGCGTTGCTGCAATTTCCAACAGATTGTCATCCGGATCACGGAAATACAAACTATGGCCGCCGCGCTTCCAATCGGAGGTACCTTCAATTGCGACACCTGCAGCGACCAGATGAGAGCGCCATTCGGCCAAGCTTTCGTGCGTGGCGGCGAATGCCATGTGCAAGGCACCCGAACCGTCATGCGGCGGGATCAGACCACCGCCCGTCTGCACCGGCTTTGTTGTGGCTCCCCGCAAAAACAACAAAAGCACACTGCGGCCATTGACAGTATATGCGCGCAACCGATTGTCAGCATGTATCGGTGACAGACCCATCACGTCTTCATAAAACACGGCAGCGCGGGAAAGCTCGTGCACGTAAAGGGCGGTCTCGAGGATGGAGAGAAGCCCCGGCACCGGGCGCGCGTTATTCATCGCCATTTGCATAAAGATGCAGTACGAGGGCTTCCTCCACGCCCCCTGCAAACTCAAACTCACCATTCTGAAAATCTTCGATCCGAAGGTGCGGGAAGGCAAAATATTTGGACGGCACATTTGCTTGCGTTGCGGCAAAGATGATCCGGCTGATCCCGGCAAAACGGATTGCTGACAGGCACATTTCACACGGTTGCAATGTTGAAATGATGGAGCAACCGGACAAATCCGTTCGGTTCAGATGCGCCGCAGCACGGATGATCGCAACCATTTCAGCATGCTTTGTCGGGTCAGATTGCAGATGAACCTCGTTCTCGCCGGTGGCAATGATCAGCCCATCCTGCATCACCGCCGCCGCGATGCCAGCTTTGCCGTTTTCTTTCGCGGCTCTCAACGCCCGGTCGATGGCGTCGCACATCGCTGCACTCTCGGCAGCTGTCGGAGTAACAGGCTTGTGGGTGGGGTTTGGGTCAGTCTGCATAGGAACCTCGTTTTTTACAGTCTCGCCCTGTTCCGACGAGCACATTTCTACAACCCGCAGTAATGCGCGCCGCTCAGGTTTCGAGACGTTTTGCGCTGTTGATCCAGCGCAGAACGTTGCGCCGATAGGACGGCGCGGCCGCATCGAAGAACAAAGCGGCTTGCGGCCGTGCGTCGAGTACCTCGCGAAGGTCATGTGGAACTTGAAGAAGGTCGACCTGCTCGTAGGCGTCTTATAGTTCTGAAGCCTTGGAAACGGCAATCGCGGCCAGTCCGGGGGCTTGCATCCCGCCAGCCACATACAACCACTCCCACCGGTCCTTGTAGCTTTTCGACCATTTCTGCTACCGAACCGGCGAAATCAGCTGCATGGTCCGTTCGTCGTCCATCTTGTGGGCCAGTCCGTCCACCCAACCCCTGCAATGCACTTCATCCAACACATCCAGAAGATCAACGTATATTACGGGCCCCGATTTCTTGAAGCGGGCAAGCCACCGGCGCATTTCCTCCAAGCTATCGATGGCCACTTTGAGAAAGGACTCGGTCTAGATCATGCGCAGGGTTTCCGTGCCTCCCGATCTCAGGTCACTATTCCCTTCCCAAGCAGCGCTCAACTTGAGCAAGCAGCATATGTGCACTTGCCGGCTTGCCCAGAAGCGGCGCCGACTGCATGATTTCGGGCTGCTGCTCGCGCGAATACCCGGATGTGACGACGAAAGGTGTACCGAGTTTGATCAGCTCGCGTGCGACGGGTTCGGAAGTTTCCATACCAAGATTGACATCCAGCACGGCGGCGTCGCAACCGAATTGCGCAAGCAATGCAAGTGCCCGGGCGACCGAGTTCGCGGGACCGATCACTACGTAGCCCGCGTCCGAAAGGGCTTGGCTGAAATCCATGGCAATGAGAGGCTCGTCCTCGACAATAAGTACGCGGCGGCCGGATACTGGCTCGGGTTCTTGGACAGCCGCAGTGCCGTTCAACCGCGGCGCTGGCGGCACGTCACTTTCAATCAGGCCCGCCGCTGGGCAGCCGATACGCCAGACGAGACCGGTTGGCGCGAAATTGACCTCGGCGTCGCAGCCGAGACTCATCTTGAGCATGCCGTCGATCACAGTTGAGCCAAAGCCCCGGCGCGCTGGTTTGGCAACCGATGGGCCACCGCTTTCGATCCAGGACATTGCGAACTGCTCCTGACCGCTGACGTCAGATTGCAAGCTCCAATTAATCACCACGCGGCCAGACTCGTTCGACAGTGCTCCGAATTTTGCGGCGTTGGTGGCAAGCTCGTGGACGGCCATCCCGAGTGTCTGGGACGCCGATGCGGTGATTTTTACCAACGGGCCGTTGATCGTGATACGGCCGTCGAGCGCATCGCCAAAATGGGCGAGTTGGGAACGGACAAGCTCGCCTAGCTGCACTGCCTTCCATTCTCCCTTGACGAGCAAATCCTGACTGGCGGAGAGCGCGCGCACACGCTGGCCAAAGATCTCGAGGAAATCCTCCGGCTGCGTTTTTACTGTCTGCTTTGCAATCGCTTGGATGAGACCGAGCATGTTCTTCGAGCGGTGATTGACCTCGCCCATCAGCAGCTTGATGCGATCCTCCTGTTGCTGTTTTTCAGAAAAATCGTAGAAATGGCAGACAACGCCAAGGCGGCCATCCGGCAGGACCATACGCTCGATTTGCCAGTCGTAGGCCTCAGTGGTCTCGATGTCGGCACGGCGCTCGTTAGTTACAGCTTTGAAGGGTTCTCCCGTTGCCAGCGTATGGCGAAAACGCTCAATGACCTCGCTGGAAAATGGATCCAGCCAGATGGCGCGCACCGCCTCGGCGAAGTCGCGCCCAATCAGGGGTCGCACGTTGGCAAATGCCTTCTTGCCGCCATCGCTAATCTGGATCAAGCGGAAATCGGCATCGACGATGTATGTGCCAAACGGGGACCGGTCTATCAGATTGCGGAACGTGTCATGTGCAATTTGCAGCCGATCTTTGGCGCGTGCACGTTTCACCGCCGCCCAAGTTCGCTCAGCGACTTCTTCGACAAGCGAGACTTCGCCCATTGTCCAGATCCGAGGGGAGGCCGAGACGGCGACGATTGCCCAAAGCGGGTTGTTCTCGCCTTTGCGCAGGGTTGCGTTGATCATGGCACCGATGCCGAGGCCGGTGAAACTTGCCCGCTCGCTGTCCGAAAGTCCCGCCATCTTTGCGATGTCGTCGGACACATGCGTCCGTTTAAACACGACCTGAAGCGCCTCGGGAAAATCGGACAAACGCACATGGGCGGGCAGCGGGGGCAGACTGTCGTTGTGTATCTGATGGGGAAACTCGCCAGTGTCCTCTGCCAGCCGATAAATTCCGACGTAGCAGCGATCAAGCTGCATCTCATCGAAGAGCATTCGGAGAGCCCGGTCCATTATGGCCTCGGTGTTCGGCTCGGCCCGCACCGCATCGCTCAAGCGCAGCAGGAAGGCCTGCCGCGCCTCGCTTTCGCGCAGCGCGATTTCGGCGCGCTTGCGCTCGCTGATATCCCTGTAGAATGCGGCAACCTTTTCGGGGCCATGCGGGTAAGCGCTGACCTCGAACCACCGGTCGGCGATTTCGGCATATTCTTCGATGGTTCCCGACTCTCCCGGATCGACGGCTCGGGCAAGAAGGGGAATGAAGCGCGCTGCATCCGAGGGCGTAAGAATTTCCTTGAGTGTTCGTCCGATGGTTTTTGCGCGATCAAAGCCCGTCTGGTGTTCCAAGGCCCTATTCGCTTCGCGATAAAGCAAGTCGGTGATCTGCCCGGTGGGGCCGCGCACGACGTCGAAAAGCGCGAAACCTTCCGCCATGTTATCGAACAAGGTGCGCAACCGCAGCTCGCTTTCGCGCAGGGCCGCCTCGGCCTGCGCGCGCTCTACGGCCGCCCAAGTGCGCTCGGCGGCTTCATCGATGAGGACGGTCTCCTCGGTTGTCCAGTCTCGCGCACCTGCGTGATGGACGGTAAACAGGGCGACGAGCCGACCACCTTTGACAAGCGGCACGGTGATAAAGGACCGGACCCCCACCGCATCATAGGCTGCAAGCACCTCTTTGCTTGCGAGCGGATCGGTCGCCATGTCGCTGACCATTACCTTCAGTCCGGCGGCAAGGGTCTTTATTACATGGACGCCGTAGTCGTTCAGCCGGACGCGCCCGGAGACGCTCGGCCCTTCCTTGGTGTAACCACCCTCGGAGTGCGCATGCTGCCCGTCTGGCTCCACTTGCCAGTATTGGGCGCGTACTGCGCCGAAGTGCTCACCGAGCACGCGGAGTGCGGCGGTCTGAACCTCCACAGGATCGCCAAGGTGCCGGAGCGCGTCGCTGAACTTCAGCAGGAACGCCTGCAGCGCCTCGCTTTCGCGCAACGCATCTTCAGCGTGCTTTTGCTCGGTGATATCCACCGCGGCGCAGATAATTCCCTCAATCTGGCCGTCCGAGCCGCGGCGCGGTTCGACAGTCAGATCAAAATGGCTTTCAGTTTTTCCCGGCGTAGCGGCAGTCACTTCCCGGTTAACGGATTGCCCGGTTTGCAACACCCCGCGCTTGATGGTCGTTAACTGCCGGGCAACAGATGCCTCCATGATTTCAGCGTCGGTCGTTCCAATTACCGAATTGACTGTAAACCCCAACTTAGGATTGTAAATCCAAGTGTAACGCAGATCGAGATCCTGCTCGAACACGGTAATCGGCGAGTTTTCGAGCGCGAGGCGAAACCGATTGTCACTGTCGGCCAGCGCCTTTTGAGCTTGCATGCGCTCGGTTATGTCCCGGACATTGAGCTGGATGACGCTGTGCCCATTTTCATTGTAACAATTAGCAACCACCTCGACGAACCGAGGTGCGCCGTCCTCGGTTTGCAACGGCAAATTTTCATAGCGCACTTGTCCCGTGGCCTTCAGGGACTGAAACATGTCCTTGGCGGCCTGCGCGTCACCAAGGAAACCGAGTTCAAAAATTTCCATGTCGGCCAAATCGGCAAGCGGATATCCAAGCAGCTTAATCATGAATGGATTGGCGTCGACGATCTTTCGCGTCTCAGGATCAACTATGAGTACCCCATCATGGGCTGCCTCGAAAAGACGCCGATATCGATTTTCTGAAAGCAGCATGCCCTTCTCGTGCTGCTTGCGTTTCGACACGTCACGGATCACCGCCACCCTGCCGTCTGGCAGCCCTTTATTGTCCTTTCGCGCGGTGATCCTGCACTCCACGCTCAGCTCACGTCCGTCATGCCGCAGATGAACACTTTCGCTGCACCATTCACCTTGCTCGCGCAGGGCTTTCGCGGCAGCAGCCTCGTCGTCGCTTTTGATCCATGGCGTGGTAAAAACGTCTGCCTGCAGACGCCCGAAGGCATATGACTCAGCCAGCCCATACAGCAGCTCAGCGGCCACATTCAGATAAATGATGCGGTCGCTCTCATCGACAGCTATAACGGCGTCGGCAACTTGCGCCAGTATTTCATTGCCAAGCCAGTTGGCGTCTACAATGCCATGTTGAGCCGCCAAAGCATCAACATCACCGCCACGGAAGGCTCGCACAACGTCTTCCGTTTGCTGCAACCGGATACGCAGCCACTCGTTTTCTTTCAAGATTTCCGCGGGCTGTTGCATTGCGATTATACTCCGTCGATGACAGTATTCAGCAGCGCAGTGCATACTACCAACAATTACTTGCATTACACGTGGAAGTGCACAACACCATTTGTCAAATAGTTGTGTCACGAAACGCTCAGCGTCCTCGGATCGGCACCTTGCATCACACGGCTGGGCTATTTTGTCCGGAACTGAGGACCGTGACCGCGTCGCACCCGCGAGACTGTCGAATATCTCCTCATTCAGGCACTCGTGCATTGTCCGGCAAACGATTCTTGCATCGCCAAGAGGGCGCAGGCTGCCGTTGAAGCTTTCGATCAATCCGTTTCGCTGCGGTTTTGCGGGGTCGATGTCGTGCCAAGCAACGCCAATGTCGCCTGCCCATTTAAGGATCGCCGTGCTGGTGGACTCAGGGGCCCTCCGTAAGAAAACTATCTCCCGGATCGTTTTCTGATCTTTGTTGATCGCTGACGATGCAGCCGGGTTGGCCCTAAATCCGGATCATCGTGGTCAACTCCCGCGCCACCCGTGCTCCGGAACGGCTGCCTGCCAGCGATTGCAAGGCATTCGCCTGTCCACCAATGGATGCCGTGCTTGCAGCAGACCTCTGCCACACTCAGCCCAGCTTATTGATCATTGATCATACCGATGATCTGCATTTGGGTGAAACGGCTCTTTTGCATGGGTCTGCTTCTTCAAGGTTGGGCAGACAATACATTAACGTGAGGCCGTTTCCGCGGAAGCAGGTCAACGCTGTGCAGTGCATGCCATTCCGTACTGCCCAAACGGAACAAATTGTGGATTTTCGAGTTCTCCTTTCGCAACTTGGAATGAAGCAAATGCAAAAAGAGCCTAAAAACGGTGACAAAGTGAGCTGGAACAGCCATGCCGGGCAGGCGCATGGGAAAGTCGTTAAAAAAATCGTGAAGCCTATGACGATCAAAGGTCACCATGTTGCAGCGCCCAAAGATAATCCGGAGTTTCTTGTTGAAACCCCAGCGGGTAAACGCGCTGCCCACAAGGCTAAAGCTTTGAAACAGGAATGACATGACCGAACTTTCAATGCAGCCAACCGATGCGATGGCCGCCAATGCACGCCGTGGACTGAAATTGCGGGAAAAATTTTCCCGTGGCGGAACAGAGGTAGGCGTCGCGCGAGCGCGGCAGTTGATCGCCCAAGGCGAGATGGAGGCAAGCGATATCAAATCAATGCATAGCTATTTTGCCCGCCATACCGTTGATAAAGAGACAAAAACGCACAAGTGGAATTCCGACACTGATCCGTCAGCCGGCTTTATCGCGTGGCTTCTTTGGGGCGGTGACGCTGGTCAGGAATGGGCGGACCGGCGAGCTAAGTCAGGAGACTGACCGGGATCCGCAAGGCTTTACCCTGCTGGTGGATCATTGCGCGGGCTCTGTTGCACAAATCGTGAGGGATTCCCTGCGTGACTGCAAGGTGTTAGTCGCAGGGTATGAGCAAACCTGCACCTCCGACCTACCGCACGACGAACTGGCGCTCTTACAACGC
>NZ_JAFCTX010000075.1:0-7426 GCF_049896245.1 Cypionkella sp. TWP1-2-1b2
CGCGCCAACCTCTGCCCCGATGATGTGGCGCAGTTGGTTTTCATCCTGAGGGGTGGGTACAACGATGGCTTGTGTCAGCCCCCAGCGCTCCTCAAGCGCGCGTTCCAGTTCGACACAACTTGACAGGCGGGTTGTGACGCGGATTTGAACCGTTCCATCGAGCCGTGCCGCAGACAGAATTCGCAGAACGCGTGACCTGTTCATGCCGACCTTGTTGGCCACTTCGTCCTGGGTCAACCCCTCGACATAGTAAAGCCAGGCAATCCTGGTCTTTAAATCCTCGCTGATATCGGGTGTAAACACGGTGGTCAGGGCCTCTGCTTGGGTACTTTGGAACGGAATGTGGTCATTCCGTCCCAAAGTCCAGAATTATCAGTTTGACCGGCGGCGCAAGAGATCGACCAGCACGGCAACCAAAACCACAGCACCGATGATCACTCTTTGCCAGAAACCAGAGACGTTCATCAGCACAGTTCCGTTGGACAGCACTGCTAGCAGCAATGCGCCCATCACCGTGCCCACGATCGAGCCCTGCCCACCGCGCAGCGAAGTGCCACCGAGGATCGCCGCGGTCGAGCCACATTCGGTGCCATTGTCGCTGACTATTCGCCAAACCGGTTTCTTCGGACACAATCGCAATGTCCGACAACTGCACCCCAGCCTCACTCAACGGCGCCAGGGCTTTTTGGGCATGCGGGTCCGAGCCTGTGGCCCCAAAAATGGCGACCTCTGCCCCCGCCCGCCTTGCCGCCCCCGCCTGATTTGCGCGCTTGCCACCGGCGTAATACTGTCGACCAATCGCGTGGACGGTTTCGTCTGCCACTGGCAGCCTTTCGACCTCAAAGCTGCTGCCGATGTTGATGGACCCCAGAACAACAATCGTGCCGTGACCGTGCTGACCGCAAGTGTTGCGCAAGAGGTCGCAGGTGCAGGCATAACCGTCCATTGCGTTTGGCTTTACGCTGCTCATGCAGCCTGACTAACGGACTGGATTCGCAGAGTGAATCCTTCATCGTATGTGCGCAACAAAGCCCAGTTCGGGCATTCCTCCTGATCTGCTCCAATTTTTGCGCCCATGCTTTTGCAGCGGCGTATCGTGGCGCCCAGTTGCATCAGGCCCGAGACAATGGCCCAAGCGCCGAAGACGGCGATCACCCAGTTCATGTTGTCCTGCAACGCCAGGATGACGACGCTTGTCGTGATAACACTGACGGCTAACCGCATCTGCAACGGTCGCATTGGTCATGGTGCTCTCGGGCTGAAGATCCCACCCATAGCTGCCCTCGCCGGCACCTTTCATGGCTTCGGGGAAGATCAGCACTTCCAGAGCGCCATTACCACCTGCGCTGGTTGGAAGCGACGCGATGCCGACATAGTCGCCGGCCTTGATGTCGGTGATTGCAGCAGTTGCAACGCTGGAAACCATCCAACCATCGGCCAGAGCCAGATTGAGCGTTTCGCCTTCGCGTGTTTTCACTGTCAGGGCGTCAGTGCTGAAGCTGACGATTTCGCCGCGGACGTTCGCAGGCTCTGCCTGTGCGATTTGCACGAATGCTATTGTACCAAAAGTTGCGACAAACGCGACCAATCCGAGTTTCTGAAACATGATATTTCCTTCATTACCTATTGATAGGCAGTTTCTGAGCGCGATATGGGTGACTTTCGCGGTGCACTCGTCCCGCGCAAGCCAAGCAAAGGCATTGATTCTGCCTATCTATCAGATGGTAGGTAAAATTCGCAAAGACAATCCACGCTATCGAAGGGCGGCAACCGTCGGCGGATAAATGCGCAAGTTGCGCACCGAGCGCCGAATACTTGTAAGCCTTTCAATCAGAGGGGTCGTGACAAGGCTGAACTTCTTTTCGTCTCTACAGGCGCGCGCTGACAACATGGCACCGTGACGGTCGCCATGAACCCCTCGGCCTCGGGTCGGGCGGTGCCGGACAGAAGAATACTAGCCTTTTGCGCCCTTTCTTCCAGAATAGAGGCATGGCACTCAGACAGTAGCCGAAAGTAGGCTCGCACCTCTTCGACAACCTCTGGCGGTAAAACGGGAATCTGGCTTGCAAGCAAGGCGGATACGCAAAAGGACGTCGTCGGATCACCGATACACGCGCCCAGTGATCGACATAAATGCGCAGCTGATCCACAGGGTCAGGATGGTGGCGACCAACTTCGGCGCGCCCGCTTTCCGTCTGCGCACGGGTGGCGCGCCACCAACTTTTGGACAAGGGCGGCCTTGCTTGGAAAATGGTGATGGGTGCTGGCCTTGCGAATGCCAACGACGTCCGAGATGTCGGCATAGCTAAAGCCATTGTATCAGCCAGCAACGATAAGCGCGCGGGCGCTGCGGATGATGTCATTAAGGGTGGATGCAAGATTGCTGAATATTTACCCTCTAGTAGGGTGATCTTCGACTGATTTGTGAAGTTCCTTCGCGGCATCGCGAACAAGCAACGCCTCTATGCCGACGAGCAGCGGCTTTGCCGTGTCGATCCAAATCCAATGCGTTCAGCCAGCGGCCCAAAACATGGCTTTCGCGGTTCAGGTGCAGAAAGCAGGATCACGCCCCTTGGATGATCAGGCGGCGCACATATCCGTTTTCGCGCTTAATGATCCCAAGCAAGGTCTGCTTTCCTGCGGTCGAATGTTCTGCGGGCACAGGCCCAGCCTAGTCGCCATATCGCGTGCTTTGCGGAATTGGCGGCCATCTGCCGCCGCCGCCACAAGCGCTGTTGCGCCCAAGGCGCCGATCCCAGGGATGGTCAGCAATCTGCGGATCGTCTCGTCTTCGTTGGTGATCGCGTCGATCCTGGCGCTCAGGGCTTTGACCCGGTTCTCGATATAAGCAAGCTCATCTGGCAGAGCGTTCAACAGCCCTGGCCTGTTCTGGGTCAGATCATTCTCCAGATTGCCCAAGTGACGTCGGATATCAGCCTGAAAGCCGCCAGCCCCAACCGGCATGGACAACCCATATTTGATACACAAAGCCCGCGCCTGTTTCATCAGCCCAGTGTGCTCACCTACAAGCCGGTCGCGGATTGGGTGGAGCGCCTGCAGATCAACTTGCTTCGGGGTGCGCACTTCGAAAATCGCATGGTCGGCCTGGTCACGCGGCCGCGTCGACCGTGTCGGTCTTGTTCGACGTCATATAAGGCTTCACGAATCGAGCCGGGGTATGCGGGCGCCATGCCCCTTCTCGATCAGCTTTCTGGCAAACCATTGTGATCCGGGGCAAGCTTTCATGGCGATCAAGGCTTTGGCCGCCGGATCGCAGAACGACTGAAGCGTCTTACGCGCAAACTTGGCACGCTGGATCACAGCACCTTCAGGGTTGACGGCCACGACGCGAAATACGCTTTTGCCGATGTTAAGCCCATAGACGAAGGCTTCAGACAGAGTTTGGGTCGCATCCTTCCTTTTGGGTTGCGATGCAGTAATACTGACGCCGAGGTGCGGGGCGGACCATCCCATGAGCGACGCGGCCTCATGTGAAGCGGGATGCGGGGGCGCTCGTCGTGGCAGTTCACGGGGGCGTAGCCTATCAGAAAACGATCAGGGTGATCGTTTTGCGGCGAAACGCGTCGGGCGTGCGAGGTGGTGGCGGTGGATCGGTCGGGTATGCGTTATCGCAGCACCCGTCCTGACGATGCGGCTGAGCGGGCAGCCATGAAGGCTGTTGCCGCCAAGCGGCGATTTGGCTATCCGTTGCCCGGCAGGCTATTGCGGTGCAATCGCCGAGAGGCGGCGCATCCATATCATGCTGGAACGGCAGAGGGCTTCGGATGAATCTCAAGAAGTTGCGCAGGCTCTGCCGGGAAGAGAAGCTGCGGGTTCGCAAGCGTGGCGGGCGCAAAAGAGTTTTTGGAACGAGGCACCCGATGGTTCTGCCGAGAGCCGCAAATCAACGCTGGAGCCTCGACTTCATCAGTGACGCCTTTACCGATGGCCGTCGGTTTCGGGTTCTGGCGGACGTAGATGCCTTCACACGCGAATGTCTGCGCTGATCGCGGATACGTTTCTGTCAGGCTGGAGGGTGGCAATGGAACTGGAGGCGATCATCGCACGACGTGGTCGTCCAAACACCGTAAGATCGCCGCAAAATCGCACGCCGACGCGAAGCCAAAGTCCTAGGCACAGAGATTGCCATGAGGCTTTTACGCCACCGATCCACAGTTTTCCGTGCGCTGGAGCGCAATCGCTTTTCAGACACGTAGGTTCGGTGCCTGTCGGGCTATTTACTACCCTGTGAACGCGCGAAGCATGACAGACGCACTCTGCGGCAACCTGCCCAATCTATTCCAGCACAGCGCGTTGCGGGATGTGGTGATCGACCGTCTGAAGGCACGTTGGACACCTTACATTTACATCGTTAAGCTTAAAGGGCGGTCTGCCGCATATTGAATTTCGCGGGGCCGCTTCCCGTGCGGACGATTTCTTAACAGCACTCGGTCAGATGTAGACGACGCTGCGGACCATGCCCTCAGTCCGCCGCTTCCGCACCGCCCTTATCCTTGGCGACATCGACGCTGACAGGAGCGAAGCCATCGGCCTTTAGAACGAATGTGATCGTCTTTGCCGCCTGGCTGGTGATGTAGATTGAGTTCGGGTTGGCGTGGGAATGTCCAGCCACTGCCCCGTCGTCGAAGTGAGTCCGTGCCTCCCCACCGGCGGGAACGCTAAGGCTGTCAAGCTTGCGAAAGGTGCCCTCGACCTTGCCCGTGTCGGCATCCGTGATGCTGTAGTAGATCGAGAAACTCGCCAGCGGCGCAGAACCCGAATTGGTCACCAGCAGTTCGAGGTGGTCGGTCGCGTCCTTCTTGGCGCCGTAGTCATAATTGTTTTCGACCGGCGCTTCCTTGATCGTGAAGGTGGCAGGCGCGCCCGTCATGTCAATCGGGTTTGCCGTGAAAGCGGGGTCGGCGTCTGCCAGATCGTTCTGACCGTCGCCATCGGTGTCCGCCACCACCGGATCTGTACCGAGCAGAACCTCCGACGTATCAGGCACGCCATCGCCATCTGTATCCGTCGTGGCGGTTTGCGAAAACCCCGGGCAGGCCAGCGTCAGGCCAAGGATGGAGACGAGCGCAAACGTCGAGATGTGGTTGTTGAGGATCATGGGTCAATTCCTTTGAAATCAGGCTTTTGCAAGCCTGTCGGGGTTGAGTGGAAGGGCCAGTGCCAGTGCCAGCGCGCCGAGTCCGAAGGCAGTGAGGAAAATCCAGATCAGATTGCCCAGCATTAGGGTCAGGATGGGGCCAAGCGGCATCCCGGCATAGGTCGCCTTGATACCCAGCACGGCGAAGGTGAATCGCTCAAAATGTTTGGTGACAGAGGCTTGTTCGATGCCGTCGCGCACCGTCTCGAAGGTGGCAAAACCCTTCATGATCTCGGTCTGGTCGGGTTTGGCGATGTTTAATTGCTTGAACACGCCCCCGGTCACCTGATTGTCGGGGTCCAGCGTGTCACCGATCTGCGGTGCCACCAGCACCAGCGTCAGCCAGATCGCAAAAGCCAGCAGCAAGGCATGGCTGGGTTGCTTCATATGCAGCGACAGGATGAAACTGACCAAGAAGAAACAGGCGGTATAAGCCACGGCCACACCCCAGACGATTGTGATGCGAGCCAAGTCATCCATGCCCAGACCGATGCCGGACAACAGGTGCAAGAGCAGCGTCAGCCCACCCAAAACCAGCGCAAGCCCGCCCGCCAGAAGACCGATTCCGGCCAAGGCCTTGCCCGCCACGAATTGCCACTGGCGCATCGGGCGCGTCAGCATCAGGGCCAGGGTTTGCCGTCCGCGTTCGCTGGCGGCCGAGCGGTAGCCGATCAGAATTGCGATTGCGGCACCGATGATCTCGATCTGCTCGATCGCACCACGCAACAGGCGCAGCGGGTAGAACTCCGGCGGCTTGATCGCATCGACAGATTTGCCAAGCGCCAGAAGCGTAGCCTTGGCCGCCTCGTAGGTGGCGACGTCGCTGCGCAACGCAATGGCACCCGTGACAAGGGCCACCAAGGCTGCGAGGCCCAGAAAGGCGGTGACGATCAGGATGAACCGGTCGCGCAGCGCATCACGGATATCCTTGGCGGCGATGGTGCGGACGGGGGTCGGGTTCAGACGGACCGGGTTCAGGGCTGCGTCAGACATTGTACTCGCCTTGCGTCATGGAAAGCCGGGTCAGTGCGCGCCAAGCGATTGCGCCAGCCACGCCAGTCGCGAGGACCAGAGTGATCACGGGCGGGATGAAAGACGGCGAAGCGATGCCCTGCGGCAAGTAGTCAAGCAGCCCCGCCGAGGCGAACTTGTAGGCATCGGCCAGCGAGAACGGTCCAAGGATATGTGCCGCCCAGTAGAAAAAGTTGGTGTCGAGCGGGGCGGCCAGCGCCGAAATCGGATTGATCGCAGCTGTCGGGTTCAGGTTTGCGGTCAGTTGAGGAAGGATGAAAGTCAGGCTCAGCCATAGGGTGACCGGCAGCAAAAGCCCCACGGTTTCCGAATTTGCACAAGCCCCCGCCGTAAGGCCGATCAGGCCAAAGAAGCCCATGTAAAGCGTGGTCACCGCCATGAACCCGGCAAGTTGCGCCCACTGCACCCCGGTCAGGGTTATGGCAGGCAGCAGCAGAAACGTCGCGACCGCCACCAAAGCCGCCACCGCTGCCAAGGTCAGGATCAACCCGGTCAGGGCTGCGATCTTGCCGCCCGCATAGGCATTGCGGCCAAGCGGACGACTGCCGATCAGTGGCAACACCCCCGCCTTGCGATCAAGGCCAATCAGGCGATTGCCGATCACGATAGCGGATAAGGCCCCGATCAGCGCCACATAGACCGACATGTTGCGCATCAGTGATAAGGGAGAGATGTCCAGAACCGGGTTCGTCGGCACTGGCTGGCCAGCCGCTTGCAGGAACGCGGCCGCGTCCAGATATATGCGATTGACCGTCGAGGTCGCGGACCAGCCGAGCCAAGCTGAAATCAGCACCAGTGCGACGAACATCCCCGACAATAGCGCCACCGTCCGTTCGCGCAGCACGAAGCATGCGGATTGGCGGGCGATCAGCCAGCCGGGAGAGGATGCACCTTCCATCATGCCACCTCGGCCAGACGACCCACGGGGGTCAGCGAAAGGTAAAGCTCCTCCAAAGCCGCATCGTCGCCATATCGGGCGGTCACGGCTTCAATCCGGTCGTGGTAGACCAGCTTGCCGTGGCTCAGCACCGCGATGCTGGTACAGGTCTTGGCAATCTCGGAAATCAGATGGGTGTTCATGAAGATGGTCATTCTGAATTCTGTGTTAAGGCGCAGAACTAGAGCAAGTCACCTTCAATCGGGACCATATCCTGCGGCTTTGAAGTAGTTTCTGCATTCCTGGCTATGGAATAGATCGCAGACTGCACCGACGGCGGTCCAGAGGGCTTGGTACGT
>NZ_JAFCTX010000076.1:0-6835 GCF_049896245.1 Cypionkella sp. TWP1-2-1b2
GGGCGGCGATCCTGAACCGATTTACGGCACTTGGAACGCCGCAAACTCAACGTGTGGGATGACTCTGTCCAGCGGAAGGGAAAACTCGACCTCAGGCTGATTTGTGCAACAGAGCCACGCCGACCGCGTATGGCCTGACCCGATCAACAAACAGCAAAATGATCTGATTGAACGCCAAACCCAAGAGAAATGACAAGCCAGCCCCCACCAGTGTATGACGTGTGCCTTGTTTGTCGCTCTTCATCCACCATTGGCACGCCACTGCAAGCACGAGCACAGGTATGCCATAAGCAGAAACCCCGATCAGCACAGCGTCGATAAACTGATTTTCTCCAGCCAGGCGATTTATCCATTGGGTCAAACTGATGTCTATGCTGTGGATCATATGTTGTCAGCCTTCATAGGCCTTGGTTGGCGTCAAAAACCCGTTGGGCGTAGTCGGCCAAAACGGTCTCGCAATGCTTCATGCGCTCGGTGGCCAAAGCAGAAAGCGATGCCTGATAAAAATCGAGATTACGTATTTTTTCCAACCAGCTTTGGAGTTTCTTTAAGTCATTGTCCTTTTCTTCCAGTTCGGCATAGGTGTATTTTTGCTTCGCTACTTCCTTGGCAATTTTCGCCTCGAATGCCTCACATTTTCCAAGAAACTCACGGTACTGATTGTCCCGATCCGCCTCGAACCGCGCGATCACCTTAGCTTCCTGCTTCTTGTCTAAAGATGTTGTCGACAAAAGAATTGTTTCGCCGCCCATTTCAGTGGCGTCGTTCTCCAATATCTTCAATTGAAGCATGTGTTCGTCTGTCTGCGGCAGCAAGCACACACCGTTCTGGAGATAAACAGCGCCCATGCCTTTGAGTCGTCGCCATAAAGCTATGCGCTTGGCAGCGGGTTCGGGCGGGACCTTGTAGGTCATCAGTATCCAAGATATTTGACCCATAGTTACATCATAAAGTTACGATCGTAACAAGTCAAGCTTGAGTGGCGGAGAGTTGCTTGCTTCGAAAGCGGACAAAATTGGCGGCGATTTGTCCGCCAAAGGAAGAGCCAAGCCATTCAAAACCGCTAGACTTTCAAAGCGGAATTCTCTCAATTCGATCCAGTACAATTTGGGGGCGGACCATGCGAATCGTCAAAGTGTTGATCGCGGGCCTTGTGGCATTAACCGTCAGCGTGCTGACAATATTGCAACCGGCAGCCGCGGACAGCAAGGATAGTTGGGACAAGCTTTCCACTGCGCTGGTTTTCGGGCTTGCGGGCGGGGCAGAGTGGAAGACCGTAGCGCTTGGCGACAAGACCGGCCAGATGGAGTTCTTCGAGGCCATGGCCGCGACTCTGGCCGTGTCCGAGGGGCTAAAGGCGGTTATCCATAAACGACGCCCGGACGGTTCGTCCAATGACAGTTTCCCTTCGGCTCACACAGCACTAGCCTTTGCGGCGGCCAGCTATTTTGATATCCGTTATGGGGCGGAGAACAAAGCGCTCGTCCCGTTCCTCTATGGTGCCGCCGCGCTAGCGGGTTTGGGCAGAGTCCAAGCTAAGAAGCACTTCATGGGAGATGTAGCCGCAGGCGCGCTGATCGGCGTTGCACTCGCACATACGTTCACGACACCCAATAATGATTTGAGCATGTATCCGACGGGTGATGGCATGGGGATCAACTACGTAAAGCACTTTTAATGTTGTGATGCGCTGGTTGGGCAAACGTATTCGCGCTTTCGGTCATGCTGGCCGGGGCGTTGGTGTGCTTCTAAGCACGCCGCATGGCGGTATTCACGCCACAGCGACAGTTGTCGTCATTCTTCTGGGGTTATGGCTGGGCATCTCAGCGACGGATTGGACTCTGCTGGTGATCTGTATAGCGCTCGTTTTAGCCGCCGAGGCAACCAATACCGCAGTGGAGCGTTTGGTGGACCTTGTCAGTCCGCAATGGCACCCCTTGGCCCGGGATGCCAAAGACCTTGCGGCGGGCAGCGTATTAATAGTGGCGATCGGAGCGGCAATAGTTGGGGTTATTGTTTTTATACCTTATCTCTGAATCAGCCCGAAGGGGCTTTTAAAGTTGGCAGCACGCAGCGAATTCGTCATCGACAACGGGCCAGTGGCTGCTTCGGGTTACTTGATGCTCGAATGTAGCTTGGGGCTATTCAAGCTTTTACAAGATTGGCATGCTTTAAGCCATTTGTTTCAAAAACGGTCGATGGTGGTGAAAAACTCTTCGCTTGATTTGGACCTAACTGACTGATTCAATTGGCTCAGGCGGGCTGGAGGATCGAGCGGTGATGGGTCGGCAAGAGGTTCAGGAAGCTCTGTTTTACCGGTTCCGCTTCTTCAAAGCAGTCGCCAGCTTACCTGGGCTGAGCGGTCGCATTTTCTTATGGGGTTAATACTCACCTACACGCCCCGTCTGAACCAGGCCTACTTTTACTTTGCCGTTGACAAATATAAGTGGAAAAAACGATGAATGGCTGGCTTAGGGCGTCATTCTGCACTCATCCGGAATCTACCCCATTCTGGCGAGGACATCGGCGAGCCGGGCTTGCGGGTCGATGTTGTTCATCTTTGCAGTGACGATTAGGGAATACATGAATGCGGTATGGTTGTCGCCACGGTCTGACCCGGCGAAGAGTCAGGCTTTGCGGCCGAGGGCTGTGCCGTGCAGGGGTCGTTCGACGGCGTTGTTCGTTAGGCAGACGTGCCGTCGGTCAGAAACCGGGCGAAGGCAGGCCAGTGGCCCTTCTCGAATAGGTAGTTGATGGCTTGGCGACGGGGTTGTGCTTGGACATCTGGGCCCGTTCGGAGCGTAGCCACCCCTCAAGATCGGCGAGAACCTGCACAAACTGAACCACCTCTGGCCTCCGGCGAAGGCTTATGTTCAGCGAATAGTTTTTGATAGCGGTGGAACTCATCCCCGAATGCTGGTGGCACCAGAACGCATCCCCTTTGTGCTCGACGATAAAACCTAGGACTTCGCGTAACATCCCTATCGGGCGGCACCAGTTCCCCTGAGAACGTTGCGCCATTCCTCAGTGGGGCGTCGGACGGGTCGGGCGATCGGACTGGCTATTTACTTTGGATTGAAGCCCGCAATCGGCAGAATCGCGTATCGGACATATTTGGGGGCGAGCATGCGCTTTTGTCCGAGTTGTCCGAACTGAATGGTGTGTGGAGGGAGCCGCGCTTCACATGGCTCCCTATCTGCATCAGTCCATTCCTTTGCGACTGGCAATGACGCTGAAGCGGGGGCGTGCCGAAGGACATTAGGTTGGCGATTCGGTTTTGAGAACTCCTGCTGAATTGTAAAACAGTGGTGTTTAGCAATGCGGGGTCAATCGCTATGGCGATCGGTTGCGCCTGCAAAAGCGGATCGCAGGCTACAAGCTGCTGATCATCGACGGACTCGGCTTCGTCCCACTCAGCAAAACCGGGGCGAAACTGCTTTTCGAGATGATCTCCCAACGCTATGAGCGTGGCGCTACGCTGATCACCAGCAAAAGGGGCGCTCCGATCAGAGCGCCCCTTTTGCATTACATTTTCATTGCGTCCATTACAGTGCCATCTGGCTTCGCAGCGCAGGCGTCGCCCGCCTTCTTTGCGACATCCGCGTCTGCCATTGCCGACATGGCGGCATCATCCTTCATGGCCATCTTCATCGACTTGCCGGCTTTTGTCATGCCCGCTTCGTCCATGGCCATCATATCCTTACAGGTCATGGTGGTCATCATCGATGCGTGCATTGCGTCCATAACGGTGCCGTCTGGATTGGCGGTGCAGGCATCTTCAGCCATTTTGCTGACATCCGCGTCGGACGTGGCGTCCATCTTTGCATTGCCTTTCATGGCATTTTTCATGGAGGTTGCGGCAGTTGTCATGCCAGCGGAATCCATTGCCATGAGATCTTTGCAAGTCATGGTTTCTGCGTCAGCTGCAAAAGTTGGAGCAGCGAGCAAGCTGAGCGCTGCGGCGAGAATGAGTTTCATGATGTGGTCCTTTAATTGTTAAGGCTACCGGAGAAAATCCGATAGTTTCTTTCCAAGCGGCCAGACGTGGTCTGGTTCCACGTAGTTAAAATGGCAGACGCAGTTTCGTGACCCGTCTGCCCCTTGCACGGGATCTTCGGCGAAAGTTCGCCTTGACGGGGTCAACTGGGGAACTTTTTTGCAATCTTTGGTTGAAGCGGACTGTCAGCAACATGTTGAGGATTTGTTGGGAAGGACTGAGCTGAAGACGCATTTTTACTCCTCTCCCGGTGACTCCATGGTGTTGAGTTGCCCCCAGAAGTGACCCGTGTCAATTCCGGGTGGAAATCAACAGCCCAATATGATCCTGCAGCGTTTGCAATAAGTCAGAAAACACGTCTTGTTGACGTCTTCCAGTTGGAGTGGCCAAACGTGCAAGAAGAACCGTTTTTCTCATTGAGTGCCTATCACGTCGCACTGGTTGTCGTTGGGGTAATTGTTGTGCTTGCACGGTGGCTTCCACGGTTGATTTCCAGACGAGAGCCTGCTGCCGCTCCCCTGATGATTTTGCTTGGCGCCCTTGCCGGGATGTTTGTTCCGAATTTGCCCAGCCTGCCCGATCCCCGACAGACCCCCCTGCCGTGGGAGTTGGTCAGCGAACTGACTGTCATCTTTGCTTTGTTTGGGTCGGGCATGCGCATCGACAACCTGAGGCCCTTGAAACGCTGGATACCAACGTTGCGCATGTTGGTCATTGCCATGCCGTTAACGATAATTGCGGTTGCGCTGCTCGGTGTTGCGGTGGGCGGGATCACCGTTGCGGGCGCGGTTTTGTTGGGTGCCGTTCTGGCGCCCACCGATCCTGTTCTAGCGGGAGATGTTCAGGTTGGGCCACCTCAAGAGGGGGGTGAACATCCCGTCCGCTTCACTCTGACGACGGAAGCCGGACTGAATGATGGTCTGGCATTTCCCTTCGTCTATTTGGGTCTTATCGTTGCCGCCGAGGGCATGAGCCCAGAGGTCTGGGGATGGGAATGGTTGGCGCGGGATGTCCTCTATCGCATTGTAGTTGGCGTGCTGATGGGCTGGGCCGGAGGAAGAGCCATGGGCTACATCCTGTTCGCAGTGCCGAAAGGTTCAATTCTTGCTGAAACCGCCTCTGGTGTCGTGGCTCTCGCTGGCGTGGTGCTTTGCTATGGATCTACGGAGTTGGCAGAGGGTTTTGGATTTGTCGCAGTCGCAGTGCTGGGTTTGACTCTGCGCCGTGTCGAGCAAGATCATCATTTTCACCGCCGACTGCACGATTTTACAGAGTCGATTGAGCACACCCTGACAGCAGTTCTGCTTATTGCGCTAGGAAGCGTCTTGCCCGTGCTTTTTGCTGATCTCTCTTGGGCGCATGTCCTGATCGCGCTGACGCTGATTATAGTTATTCGTCCTTTGTCAGGCATGATCGCACTGATGCGGACTGACCTAAAGCCCCGTGATCGTGCTGTGGTTTCAATCTACGGTGTGCGGGGAATAGGGTCTGTCTATTATCTCTGTTATGCTGGCAGCCATATGGAATTCTCCAATGAAACTCAGCTCTGGTCGCTGGTCGGTTTGGTTATCCTGCTCTCAACAATACTGCACGGCTTTACCGTCGGCTGGGCGATGGATCGACTGAAACGCGGGTGAACTCTCGACACCCTATGAGGCCGCGCCCCTATCGAAGACCTGTGACGACAGGGCGGCGGAGAAAAGATGCCCCCAGTCTGTCGCGCATGCCTTCCCTCCAAAATGCATGTTTATGGCGAAAGAGACGGGCCAAATATAGATTTAGATTTTCTGATCAGCTAGACGCGCTAAACCATACACGCGCATCTTCAAAAGCCCGCCGCATGGTCTGCACATGGCGCAGTGTGGGCGCGGGGTCACAATCGCACGACACCAGCCGGAGGAAGTCGATCCACGCCCTTTCATTCTGGCTGATGGGCAGCTCGGACGGTAGCCTGAAACCAGCCGTAACGACATCCTCTGCATCTGCGCCGCTCATTTGCCGAACACGGCACGTAGGGCTGAACGACTGCGTGTTGTCAGGTTGGGGTCTGAATGTCCTGATGCCTCCCTGATTTCTTCAAGCCATGCGACCTCGTTGCGGGTCACGATGGTGCCAAAGATCATCTCGATTGCCGCGGCAGTGGTGACACCACCCGGCTGTTCAAGGGCGAGTTTGAATAATAGCTTCGGGTCACATTCAAGAGCCTTGGCGACACTGGGCACGCGGTCGAGCGGCAACTTGGTCGATCCGTTCTTGATCATCGCCAGCATGTTCGGGTTAATGAAGCCGGCCTCGGTGGCTATCTCGATCTGTGATTTGCGCGGGCGCAACTCGAGAACGCGGGTTTCGATAAATTTCGCTAAACGGGTTCCGGCGTAGGGTCTACTTTTGGTCATGGCGTATCGCTTTCATATCAAAGTAGCAGTCGTGCTGATCTGCATATTTTGATTATAGCGAGCGATGTTTGGGACTTTGCTGGGAACACTGAGCCGCATGTTGAAGTCGTCATATACCCCCGGTGACATCACGATATCATGGTGCGCCGCCATTGATTGGCGTCTCGCCAAAGTGAGTGTGCGATGCTCTGCAACACCACTGCCAAGGTCGACACAATTACTGCCAGCAATATAGTCGCAGGTCGCCTGAGGGAGCCGATGTGAGCAACAGCGCTGGATATTGGCTGAGGTCCAACTGGCGCCATTATACCTTCAGCGATACCCCCTAGAGCAAGTCACCTTCAATCGGGACCATATCCTGCGGCTTTGAAGTAGTTTCTGCATTCCTGGCTATGGAATAGATCGCAGACTGCACCGACGGCGGTCCAGAGGGCTTGGTACG
>NZ_JAFCTX010000077.1:0-6712 GCF_049896245.1 Cypionkella sp. TWP1-2-1b2
GGCGGCGATCCTGAACCGATTTACGGCACTTGGAACGCCGCAAACTCAACGTGTGGGATGACTCTGTCCAGCGGAAGGGAAAACTCGACCTCAGGCTGATTTGTGCAACAGAGCCCGGTTACGGCGACATCGCGAAGGGTTACTTCGAGCAATTAATATTGCCAAGCTTCAGTTTGTTTGTGTCGGGTTCTATTATCAAAACTTCAGCTGGGAGTTGAATTTTGAATATCAAAAGGAAATGGCACAACTCGGCATCGGTTTCTGGTTCGATACTTATAGTTTTGGCGACTATCATGAAGAAATGGTAGTACTCAGAGAGCAGCTTGGTAGTCGCCAAGATGTTACACTGCAACAAGAGTAGCTTGTGCGCTTAAATGTCAGGGGGAGCCCATTCCAGAACGTCTGCTCTGCTTCCTGTTCACCCCGGCGATTGACCTCTCACGCTCCATCACCGAAATCGCCGCCCTGAAGGCGCAAGCCAAGGCTAAAGGCCGCAAGATTGACGTGCTGACCTTCTCTCATGTGATCTGCCGCCCGTCGCGGGACGAGGCCGAGGCATTCCTGCACCACACCGCCGTCGCCAACACCGACACCGCAGCGGTGGATAATCTGGTCAACCTGGAATTCGCCCACGCGCAAAGCTTCCCGCATGATCTGCTGGCCCAGATCAAACACCTTTTCGCCATGGGCCACGGTGCCTTCCCGCTGGTTGGCACCCCGATGACGTGGCCGAAGGCATCCTGAAACTACACGCCACCGGATTTGCGGGAACCACGCTTTCCTTTGTGGATTATGTCAAGGAATTCCCCTATTTCCGCGACACCGTGCTGCCAAAACTGCAAGAGGCGGGCATCCGCTGACGGCAGGGCAGCCATCCCTTGCGGCACCGCCCCACAGGCGGTGCCGCCCAAACCGCGAGCGCCTGATGTCCGAACCCACCCCCAAGCACTTCCGCGACGCCATGCGCGCCTTTGTCGGCAACTGTAGCCTGATCACCACCGGACAAGCCGAGGCCGCCACGGGCCTCATTGTCACCTCCGCAATCTCGCTCTCCGCCGAACCGCCCTTGCTGCTGGCCTGCGTCAACCGCGCCTCCTCCAGTTGGCCTGTGCTGAAAGAAACCGGCAGCTTCGGCTGGTCCAGCCTTGGCGCAGCCCATCAGGGCGTGGCTGAGCGCTTCTCCGGCTTCAACGGCACCAAGGGTGCGGCGCGCTATGAAGGTGCCGAATGGGAAACCGCGATCACCGGCGTCCGCCTGCTGAAAGGTGCCCCCACGGCCTTCGATTGCAGCATCGAAGAAATGATCGACCGCGGCACTCACTCAATCCTGATTGGCCGCGTCCAAGCCATCCGCACCACCATCGGCGCAGGCGCGTTGATCTACTGGAACGGCGGCTATCGCAGCCTTGCGGACTGATCGCTAGGCCAAAAAGCCGGACGGCCAATCTCGACACCGCACCGAGCCGACCCGTTTCCTGCGCATTGCCCATCTCTCGCGCTACAACCGCAAGAAACGGGTCGCTGCCCTCTCCCGCCACCGCCTAAGTCCCCGTCATGCAAACAGAAAGGCATGACCATGGACCTCAACGGAAAAACCATCCTGATCACCGGGGCAAGCAGCGGCATCGGTGCTGCCGCCGCTCTTTTATTCGCATCGGAGGGCGCACAACTGGTGCTCGGCGCACGCCGCCACCCCGAATTGCAGCGCCTCGTGGGCCAGATCACCGAAAGCGGCGGCAAAGCCATCTGCCTTGCAGGCGATGTCACAGATGAGGCTTATGCCAAAGCGCTGGTAGACCTCGCCGAAAGCCATTTCGGCGGCCTCGACGGCGCGTTCAACAACGTGGGAACCGTTGGCGATATGGTCCCCGTCCCCGCCATGGCCAGCGAGAACTGGCACAACGTCCTCGCCACCAATCTCAGCAGCGCGTTCTTCTGCGCCAAAGCCCAACTGCCCGCCTTGGCCAAACGCGGCGGCGGATCGGTGGTGTTCACCGGATCGTTTGTCGGCTTCAGCAACGGCGGATTGCCCGGCATGGCGGCTTATGCGGCGTCAAAAGCTGGTCTGATCGGCCTTGTGCAATCCTTGGCCTGCGACCACGCGGCGGAAGGCATCCGCATCAACGCCATCCTCCCCGGCGGCACCAAGACGGCGCTCGCAGGCGACGACCCCGCCACCCATGATTTCATCGCCAACCTACACCCGATGAAGCGCATGGCCACCCCGACCGAGATCGCCCAAGCCGCGCTGTTCCTGCTGTCAGACCGCGCCAGCTTCGTCACCGGGTCGGCGCTGGCGGTAGACGGTGGCATGGCGGTGCGCCTGCTGTAACCGCTGCATTTCGTTTCAGATGCCGCTGGCGCAGCCTTGCCCCGCGGCATCTCAGACCTACCCTTGCGGGGCCAAACGCAATACCGCAAAAGTTAACGTCGGCATAATTTCGAAAAAACCCTGTTGATTTCAAACAAATTTATTTTTGTCCACGCATGGACACGCAAAATCCGCGCCCTTCCCAACCCCCACAAAACCCGCTACCCCTAGCCTCAACACGCCCCAATCAAGGCCGCCCGATGACCGAAGATACCCGCCCCCACCCGTTCCGAGACTCTGTCCAAGACGTGGCCGCCACCCATCGCATCCCCGACACCCCGCAAACCCGCTCGCCCGCCTACAAGCTCGCCTTCGCGGACCAAGACTTCCTGACCCGAGAAGACCTCCGCCCCGTCCGCCTCCAGTTGGAACTGCTGAAACCCCAGTTGATGATGGACGAGATGGGCATCAAATCCACCGTCGTCCTGTTCGGCGGCGCCCGCATCCCCGATCCCGCGCACAAATCCGCCGCCAAAACCCCGATGCTGGCGGATCTGACGAAATACTACACCGAAGCCCGCAGCTTCGCCCGCATGATCACCGAAAGAAGCCTGCAAACCTACGGCCATGAAAACGTGATCTGCACCGGCGGCGGGCCGGGGGTGATGGAGGCCGGGAACAGGGGCGCCGACGATGCGGGCGGCCAATCCATCGGGCTGAACATCGTGCTGCCGCATGAGCAGGCCCCGAACCAGTATGTGACCCCGGAGCTGTCGTTCAACTTCCACTATTTTGCGATCCGGAAGATGCATTTCCTGATGCGGGCGCGGGCGATTTGTGTGTTTCCGGGCGGGTTTGGCACGCTGGATGAGATGTTTGAAAGCCTGACCCTGATCCAGACCGGCCGGATGAAACCGATCCCGTTCCTGTTGTTTGGCCGCAGCTTTTGGGAGCGGTTGATTGACTGGGACATGCTGGCCGAAGCCGGGGTGATCTCGGCTGCGGATTTGCGGCTGTTTCAGTTTGTTGAAACGGCGGAGGAGGCAGTGGCGGCGATGGATGGTTGGGGGCAGGAATAGGGTGAAATCGGAAGGGTCCCAACTCGGGACCTTTTTTGTTGTTTTATATCAGTGTGTTGGAGTTGGTGAATTAAGGATTTATTAACACTTTAATCCTTTGTGCCACAGGTCGAGCCCCTGTCTCGGGATGCTGATCGCGACTTCAAATTACACAACACGGGGCAACGCCTGATCGCCGGGTGGGCCAGCAACAGCGGTTCTAGGCGCTTTATGGTTCAACATAATCCCCAGAAGTTCTAAGCGAGACAGCGAAAAAGCGCCCGCCCCAGGGGGCGGTCAGGCGCTGCCCGGCGGCGCGTGCGCGCCTTGATTTCGGGCTGGGGGCTTTGCTTGGCAGGTTGGTGAGGGATTGATCTGACGAATGAGAACAGCGCAAATCGGGGTTGTCGGTGGCGAAGTTGCGCCCTTGCGGTGAGCCTGCGGCGTTGATGATTGGGACGGGGCCACGGATCGGGGCGGAATCGCCCTTGATCTGCTTGGCTTTGAAATAGCTGCCGTTCCAGTCGAAATGCTGTTTCGAGGTCCAGAGTTTGCGGACCAGATCGAACCATTCCTGCGCATAGGCGTAGTGGGTTTCGTGATCATCGGGCAGGGTCAGGCCAAGCGCCTCGTATTCGGGTTTGTTCCAACCCGCGACGATGTTCAGCCCGGCGCGGCCATGGCCGATCTGGTCGATGGTGGCGATTTACTTGCCGACAATCGCCGGATGATTGGCAGCGGTGTGTATGGTGGCAAAAACCGCGATGTTCTTGGTGGCAGCCAGCAGGCCCGCCGCCCAAGTCATGGTTTCCAAGACATTGCCATGGAAGTCGGTATCCCCACCGTAGCCGATCCAGCGGGCGATGGGCAGCATGAAGTCGATGTCCGCCTCACCCAGCATTTTGGCGAGGGTCAGGTTGTTGTCCCAGGAATTGTCCCAGCGCTCGGCGATTTTGGTGGGGGTCATGCCGGAGGAACAGTTGGAGGAAAACGTGCCCAAGCGAAAAGTGATCGCCGAAGAGCATCGGGTTGGTGGTCATTGTGGACTCCCTGTGAGGGTGATTATGGGACCGGATGATTTTAGGTTATATTTTATGATTGAAATTCAATCGTAAGTTCGCATTGCGTCAATGGGTTTGGCGGATGAGGATGCGTGCAGGCAAGGGGTTGGGGTGATGGCGGGAAAAAAGACTCAAACTCAAAATGATGCGCCAACACAGGTGGCGGCGCAGGCGTTGAATTACCGCTGGCATCTGGCGCAGACGGCGGGGGAAGTCGAAGTCACCGAGCTGGAATTCGCGCTGATGCGGGCGTTTGAGGGATTCGGGCGCTGGCAGTCGGAATGTCTGGCGGGGTGTGTGCGATGCCAGCCTCGGGGCCGGAAAACGCGCTGTTGCACATCATTCGGATGCATGATCGCCCGAAAAGCATCAAGGAACTGGCGCGCCTGGCCAACCGCGACGATGTGCCGAACATCCAGTACTCGCTGCGCAAGTTGATTGGCGCTGGGCTGGTGGTGCGCAAGGGCGCGGGGCGGTCGGGGGTGAGTTACGAGGTGACGGATGAGGGGCGGCGGGTGACGGATGATTACGGCGCGCTGCGGCGGCGGCTGTTGTTGGCGGAACTGGGGAACCTGCCGGGGTTTTCAACGCGCTTGGCCGAAGCGGCGCGGGTGTTGAACGTGCTGACCGGGATTTATGAGGAGGTCGCTAGGGTCGCCGCCACGCATCGGCGGGCCTAGAGCGGGGCGAGGCGGTGGAAGGCGTTTCGGGCGTAGATCAGGGCGGGGCCTGCGCCGAGGGTGAGGCTGGTGATCTGGCCGATGAAGATGCTGTGCGATCCGGCTTGCAGGGTACGACGGTGGCGGTGATGCCGCGTCGGGCCTCGGGGCCAGCGCCGGCGCGGGCGGTGACGATGGTTACGGCGCCGGGAGAGCGGCCCAACGCGGCACGAAAGGATGGGGTGTCGATCACGCTCATCTCAGGCGGCTTTCAACGGAGCCAGGTAGCTCGCGGCGGCGTCGGGATCGGCGACCATGGGAAGAAATCACGCGGGTTGTCAAAGCCGTTGGCCATGCGCGACGCCAGCGTGGGCAGGGCTTGGGCGTTGCCAATGATATCGAGCACGAAGGGCGGCGGCGGTTGCAGCAGCACGTTGGTCCAGCCGACCACCCATTAAGCGTAATCGCAGAACTGATCGAAGGTGGCTTGCATCCATGTGGCGTCAAACGGGCGGTCGCCGTGGTGCAGGATGCGGGCGAGGTTGATCGCGGCTGTTTTGGCGGCGTTGTTGGAGCTTTGGCCAGTGATCGGATCGTTCAGGCAGACCCATCGCCGAGGCCCAGCACGCGGCGGCCCGAGGGCCGGGTGGCGACCGGATGGCGGACGGTGGGGGCGAAGCGGCCTGCGAGGATGCCGTTATCGTCGGTGAGTTGGCAGTTTTTCGAGCGGTCGTATTCCCATGGCAGGAAGGTTTTCAGGATGTTCGGCGCGGTATCCAAATGCTGCGTGGGGGTTTTCACATCGGCCCAGCAATCCATCGGACCGCCCGGGACGCCCTCCATCACCATGATCTCACAGGGGCCGGTGGTGATCAGCGCCGGGAAGACAAAATATTCGCCGACGCCGGGGATCAGGTTGAATTCGACGGCTGAGTAAGGCTGCCGGGGCGTCATGCCTGTCACATAGGTCAGGGCGAGGGCGCGTATCGGTTTGTCGAAGGATGATTTCTCGGCGTCGCGGAGGAACAGGCGGCCAACGTCGCCCTTGCCCGAGGCGATGATCACCAGATCGTCTTGGCGGGTGTAGGTTTTAATCTCGGCAATGCCCCGTCAGCGATCTCCATCTGGCCAGCGAGGCGGCTGAATTCGGCCATCCAGCGCGGGATTTTCACCCGTTGATCGACGGAATAGGCGTTGCTGTCCAAGCGTGCGGACCAGTCGATCAGCTTTGTGCCAGAGTCATCGGGGTTGGGCACGATGAAGTTGATGCCTTCGACCCGTGGACATTCGGTTGACCAGAAATCAATGCCAATGTCACGCTCATGCTGCACGGCGTTGGAGAACATGCATTGGCTGGACAGAACTTTGCCACTGGCCACCTCATCTGCCGAGCGGTTCTGCACGATGCGGACCTGATGCCCGGCTTTCAGCAAGCCTATGCCCACTTGAAGCCCGGATTGGCCGCCGCCGATGATGATGAATTTACGCATGTCTCGCCCCTTTGGGTTAGAGCAAGTCGCCGTTCATATGATTCAGGCTTCCCATCTTGGACGGTTTCTGATTCCCTGATCTTTCCAGATATAGGGGATCGAGATGGGCAAATCACATCCTATGGAGCTTCGC
>NZ_JAFCTX010000078.1:0-6226 GCF_049896245.1 Cypionkella sp. TWP1-2-1b2
GTGATTCCGCAAGCCTTTGATAATGAGTCGCTTTTTCCAAAATCATGCGGCAGGTGGCTTCCGCCTGGATTCCCCGGTGAAAAAGCCAGTCGCTAGCGAAATGCTGCGCTGCGCCCCCCTGCATACAAACTGGGCCGGGGAGGAACCATGCAAGGGGGACCGCCTGCCGAGTCACGATTACTCGAGGAAACTAGGACTCCAGCTCTGCAATGTGCGGGCTTGCATCTAGCGAAGCGGATTTGATGCACTGAGCTACCCGCCAAAAATAGGACAGTGACGGAAGCTACGATCTGAAGTGTGTTGGTTTCCAATTACGAGGAGAACAGCTCACGCGCAAAATGCTGGCCTGACGTATCTTTAACATCGAGCCATGGTCCGCCACCGGTTCGAGGAGCGCAGAATTGTCCGCCACTCGTTCAAGAATTCTGGCGCGCCGCGAGGGGAGGTCGACTTCTGCCTTGAGGCACTAAACGAGGCCATATACCGCTTCGGCCCGCCCGAGGTCATGAACACCGACCAAGGCTCGCAGTTCACGTTCTTCGACTGGACCGACCGGCTGAAGCAAGCCAACCCTAAATTCTCCCACGCCGCGAATGTTTGCAAACGCCTGCCGGCAACGGATGGACGGCAAAAGGGCGATACTTGGTCAACCTTCGGGCATTCACTCGGGCCAATGGCAATCATGCCTTCCACATGTCGCGTCTGTGGTAGTCGCTGGAATATGATTGCGTTTTCGGCACGCGAGGGACTTCGGCTCACATGCCAAGACAGGCGTCGGGCGCTGAATCACCTTTCACAATCACCTGCGGCCTCACGCCGCCCAAGGCGGAAAACCGCCCGCCATGGTCTACCTCAACGTAATCGAAACCGATCAGCGGGTGTAGGCAGTAGCTTAACTCACCCAGAAAACTGTTCAAGAATGGAGGAGTGGTTCAATCCATGATGCCAATTCCTGCATAATCCCCAAAAAAAGACATAACTTTGCCCCGATTATCTTCTAATTATCCCGAAGTAGAAGAGAGGACTGACATGCTAAGGACAGCATCCGAGCACCTTCTTTTGCCAGACAAAAAACTAGGAACACGATGATGAAAGTGGCTAGGTTAATCCTTGGGATAGTAATCTGTCTGACGGCGATATGGATCATTGTAGGCGAGCAAGTTTCCGGAGCTAGTGCAGATGCTGTGGTCAATGCGCAACTTTCAACTCTTCGGACGTCGATTGCGGGATCGGTTGCGCTGCAGCAACGTGCACTTGGGTCGAGTGTTGTGAAAGATGAAGAATTGGGTTCGGTCACAGACCCACTGGTGGACACAGTTCGCCTTAATGATCTGGTGATGGAACGCGATGTTGCGCAGTCTGACATGGATAAGCTCGTCAGCATGATCACAGCAACAGATTCAACAATTGCTAAACTCACGCAGCGTGCAAAAACCTATAGCATGGAAAGGATAGCGGACCTGGAGTTGCGTCTTTTCAGTGCTCGTGCGCGGTTTTCGCTATTGTCTGATCGAGCTGAACAGGGGCTGCTGGTAAGCGCGTTCTCAGAAGGTGATGGGCAGCAATTTGATGCCCGGGTGCCGGAATTGGCGCTAAACTATGCCGCTGAAAAGGTTGCAGCGCTGGAAATCGCCGTCAGGGCGGCAAGGTCCGGCGTCTACCTTGGCGACGGCTATAATGATTCGCCGAACTCCGAACAACGTGTTGTGGAACTGCAAACCACTTTGGACGGGTTAAAAAGTGATGTGATCGCCGCTGCGGGCCGAAAGTTGGCGATTGAACGCCGAATCAAATTCGAGCAATTACGCAGCAGCCGATTGCAGACAGTGACCCTGAAAGCGACCGTAAACGGCATCTTGTGGGATTACTTGACCTCCGATGCAGAAACTGTGCAGCGCGGGCAAGACGTAATGCGGTTTGTCGATTGCGACTCGGCAGTTGTAACCGCTTCGGTAGCTGAAAACGTGTATCGACGTCTGTCTGCGGGACAGTCAGCTACCTTTCGGATGTCGGGTGATAGCGTTATCCTTCCCGCCACCGTGACACGGCTAGCCGGACCGGGCGCGCAGGCAATCTACGGCAATCTCGCTGTCGCACCAAGCAAGCAGCACCTCGAGCGTTTTGACGTCACCTTATTGGTGCCGGCCTTACGCGACAAACAAGATTTGCGCTGTGCCATCGGACGAACTGGGCGGGTGTTCTTCGACACAAGACCCCTTGATTGGCTACGCGGCTTCTGGCGCTAGATGAACGGCTTTCCCTTTTTAAGTGAGATCGGATCGAGCCTAGTGCAGATGACTGCGGTTGCTGGCGTGGCACTTCTCCTGCCCTTCATCCTAGACACCAAAAGCACTTTGCACCGAAGCATCCTTTACGCGTGTGCGACCGTACTGGCACTGCGTTACCTTGTTTGGCGCGCGGTGTTTACCATCTCTCCGATGGAGCTGAGCTGGGACTTTTTGGCCAGTTGGTCGCTTCTTGGGTTCGAAATTGCGGCGATGACATGTGCGTTAAGCACTTTCGTGCTGATGTCGCGCACCATAGACCGTAGTGCGGAAGCTGACGCTCATCTTTCCTGGTGGGGAGATGCACCGACACCGCGCGTGGCGATTCTGATTGCAACTTACAACGAACAGCTGGAGATTTTGGAACGCTCGATTATCGGCGCGAAGGCCCTAAACCATGCCAACAAAGAGGTGTTTGTTCTGGACGATGGCCGCCGGGACTGGCTTCGAGACTACTGCGAAGCTCAACATGTACGGTATCTGCGTCGCCCCGACAACAAGGGGTCCAAGGCGGGAAACATCAACCATGCCCTTATGGTCTTGGGGAATGAACCGGTTCCGCCAGCATTCTTCGCAGTGCTTGATGCTGATTTTGTGCCGCATCGTGGCTTCATTAGCCGCTCGCTTTCCTTGTTTCACGATATCACCGTTGGCCTTGTTCAGACGCCGCAACATTTCTTTAACGCTGACCCGGTTCAGCACAATCTGGGATTGAGCCATTCCTACCCGGATGAGCAGCGGTTTTTCTTTGATCACGTTCAGCCCGCACGGGATGCCTGGGGAATGGCCATTTGTTGCGGCACGTCTTCAGTCATGCGCTGGGAAGCAATTCAAGACGTTGGCGGCTTTCCCACCGACAGCGTGACCGAAGATTTCATGGTAACTTTGGTGTTGCAAAATCAGGGCTGGAAAACTGTATATCTCAACGAGCCGCTTACTGAGGGTTTGGCACCTGAGGGCCTGAAAGAATACGTGACTCAAAGGGCCAGATGGTGCCTCGGGCTTATGCAGATCGCCCGCAGCCACGTGGGGCCGTTTTCCCGCAATAACCTGCGACTTCGCGATCGGTGGAGCATAATCGATTCTGTATTCTACTGGCTTTTTAGCTTTCCGTTTAGGCTGGCCGCACTGATTTACCCGCTGCTATACTGGTATTTCAATGTGACTTCAGTCACAGCAAACGTTCCTGATGTACTGAGCTATTTCGGCGTTTTCTTTGTTTGGGTTATGATGGCCAACTTCGCCGTCGCGCGGGGCATGTTGGTGCCTGTGATCCATGATGTCAGCCAACTTCTTGGCGCGATACCAATCACGCGCGCAGCCATAACGGGCCTTTTCCGACCATATGGACACCCGTTCAGCGTCACCGCTAAAGGCGGCGACCGCAGTAAAATCATCATTCAGTGGCGCATGATGTTGCCCTATCTGATACTGCTTATCCTGACTGTGATCGGCCCAATGCTTGGTATCGTCTCAGATGAATTTGCCTACTACGATGCGGGCGAGGGCAAGTCGATTGTAATGTTCTGGACGCTGTATAACATTGTCATCCTGTCTGTCATGATGATTACCTTTGTGGAACTTCCGCGTACCGAGCGGCACATAGCCGACAAGCCTGAGCGGGGCATCTTCGTGGCCGATGGGCGTATCACGCGGGTTTGGATCGAAGGATTGACGCAAGATATGCTAAGTATCCGCGGGCAAAACCTGCGCATTGGTCAAGTTGGACAGATCCGCATTAAAGATGTCGGCGATGTTCAATCGACCGTTGTCGGGTGGATTAATGACGGTGCGCGCCTTCGGTTGCAAACAACCGTTGAACAAAAAGAAGCCCTCATGCTGCGCTTCTATTCCGAGGGGGATAGCCCCGGCGTGGTTGCCGCACGAATATCTGCCATTGGTTCTGACCTGTTCAGTCGATTAATTTCTGTCAGATAGCTGCGGCATAAATTCTTAAAAAATTGCATGACCCTAGAACCTGTGAGTGAGCGAAGCTTTTGAACCGCCGTCCATATTTTTTGCCTTGAAATGAACAACAATAAGCTCCCAAATTTTCTCCATGCACGCGTATCCCAATCTTAATGGTAAAGCCCTGGGTAGATGCTAGTTTGGTGAACAGCCGCCAACGGAGTCGAATACCGGCAAAGCGATGGAGATTTGTAAAATGGTACCTAGCCTTCAAAGAACGGGAACTGGGCTCAAATTTTTCCAAAAAAAAACGAAGGGTTTTGAGGCTGTACATATCAACAGCCGGCTTACCTTGAGGGGCGCGTTGGCAGGATTTGTGCTGATGGGTCTCTTAATTGCCGCGCTTGGCGTGCTTACATTTGTAAAAGACCAACACAGAATATATCAAGAAAGCGCGTTAGAGCGCGCAGTGAAGGTGCGGCTGAATGGCATCGAACTGGGACTTGGTCGGGCCCTGAACACAAATTGGGAACAACTGAATTTTCTTGCCCAGACCATACCCGAAATGACCCCCGAAGCTCGGCGCGCAGCGTTGGACGTCACTGTAGGCGACGGAAATAGGGTGGCATGGGTCGGCCTAACATCACCTGAGGGAGTTGTGCTATCTTCATCAAATGGCCTGTTGGAAGGAGAAAGCGTCGCTGAGCGGCCGTGGTTCCAGAAGGGGTTTCAACAAGATTACGCGGGTGACAAACACGGCGCCATCCTGCTGAACGAGTTGTTAAATACAAAAAGCAAAACGCCAATCCAGTTCATCGACTTGGCGCGACCGATCATAGACGGAGAGGGCAACACGATCGGAGTTCTGGGGATGCACATCAAATTCGATTGGGTGATTAAGCATGTGTCTGAGAGCGCAATTGCGCTTGGCATGAATGCTTACCTTGTAAATGAAGCAGGACAGGTTGTGTTGGCGACTGATGGGGCACAGTACGACCGCCTTGATCTGGCCAGCATTCGTTCGGCCACCGCTGGGTTCAGTGGATCACAACTTGAAGTCTGGCCCGATCACCGCACTTATTTCACGTCTGTGCTACCCCGGGTGACTTACGGAAACTTGCCTGGCTTTGGTTGGCGCATCGTGGGGAGAATCGATCCCAACGAATTCACCCTCGCCGATTCAAACCTGATCAACAATGCCATGAAACTGATTGGGACCCTTGCAGTTAGTCTACTGCTCATCACAGTCCTGTTTTGTCGTATCTTCATCGCGCCGATCGAAAAGCTAGCTCACAGCGCGATGCGAAATGCTCATGGTGCGGATGAGTACCCATTTAAGGCACACCAGACTGTCGAAATATCCAGACTGTCTACGGCGCTGGCTATCCTTCAGGGACATCAGGACAACAAGACTTCAGGCGCCTGCACCGTTTGACTGAGCTTCAAGGATACGCCCGAAGAATTTGGTGGCATGGAACCCTGAATCCAACGGATCGATAAACGATTCACACCCTTTTCTTAAAACAACCTAGGCTCCGGACTCATTAATCGTACTAAGAAGATCACGACGGCAGCGATGGCGATTGCGGAGATGAAAGTGTGGCCTCAACAGTAGTAGCGAGTGTGCATGCGGCGCCAGTCCTTGACCTTGCCGAACACGTTTTCGATCTTTTGGCGTTTGCGGTAGAGCATGCGCTCATGAAATATCTAAATTTTCCTGTCGGATTGCGATGGGATGCGATTTGATCCGTCAGTCTGCAAGAGCGTAACGGAACCAGTCAGCGTCGTAGCCCTTGTCAGCCCAGAGCGCCCTCGCTAGCGGCAACCTCGACAGCGGGGCTGCTGCTCCAGTGTAGCGGCTGATCTGGCCTGCGGTCAGAAACAGGCTGAGTGGGTGCCCCTTCTGTCGCAGACTGGGCAGTCTCAACCGGTCGTCGCAACACTTTCAGTTTCTTTGGCTTTCAGGAATTTGTCCAGCGCCTCTGCGGGGGTTTTCCAGCCGAGGGTTTTGCGTGGACGTCCGTTCAATGTTG
>NZ_JAFCTX010000079.1:0-6006 GCF_049896245.1 Cypionkella sp. TWP1-2-1b2
GTTGTGTCGAACTGGAACGCGCGCTTGAGGAGCGCTGGGGGCTGACACAAGCCATCGTTGTACCCACCCCTCAGGATGAAAACCAACTGCGCCACATCATCGGGGCAGAGGTTGGCGCGTATATTTCCCAGGCAATAGCCGCAAACATGACTATCGGGCTTGGTTGGGGAAAGACGCTTTCGGCCGCTGTCCCCGCGATCCTGCCGCGTCATCCAGATGGCATCCGCGTCATGTCCTTGTTGGGCGGTCTAACCCGGGTCAGCGACCAGAACCCTTCGGAATTCGCCTGGCGCGTGGCCGCTCGCCTTGGGGCCGAATGCTATATAATGGCTGGCCCGGTTTTTGCCCCCGACCCCACCACCCGCGATGCTTTGGCGGGCCATACTGGCATGAGCGACATTTTCCAGCGTGCGCGTTCGTTGGACATGGCCATCGTCTCGGTCGGCGATCTGACACCGCACTCGGTCTTTCGGGAATATGGGCTTCTGACCAGCGAAGAACTGGCATCTCTTGAGCGTGCGGGTGCCATTGGTGACTTGCTGTGTCATTTTGTTGATGCCGAGGGCAACGTCGTCGAACACCCGGTGAACAAGCGGGTGCTGGCTGTCAATCCGCTTGACCTGCGCGGCACCCGGAACATCGTGCTGGCTTCAGGCGGCTGGCAAAAGCTGGGGGTGATCCGGGCCGGTCTGAAGATGCTCCAACCCACCGTTTTGATCACTGATGAACTTGTGGCAGAACGTCTTGCGAGTGAACAGGCCTAGGATCCTTGCAATTCCTGGCTCAGTCTTGCCCGGAAAACATCCGGCATCATCCAATTTGGCTGATGACCGAGCAATATTTGCAGAAAGCCAACTGAAAAGGACGCGTCCATCCGGGCATTTTCCTTGAACGACCACCAGTGTCGCAGGTCATCAATCGCAGGAGACACCTCTGGCTTATCCTTGAACTCCTGTTGCATGGCGACAGAGTGCACAGTCAGGCAAAACATCGTGCAAGCATAGCCCTCTGGCCAGAAGGTTGCGGCAGACGAGGCGTCTGCCTTGGTCGGCGCAGACACCGCGGAAAGCGGCATATCGGCCGTCAACTCACGCAACATCAGCCCTGCGGCGAATTCAAAATAGTCGTGACGGTCCTTGGGATTGCTGGGCTTTTGCCGTTCAACAGACCGCAGCCAGCGCACAAAGATGCCACCAAGCTTGGCCTCGTCGATTTTGTAGGTGCAGCCGATCCGCGCACCAACGGCCTCGACATAAGCCTCAAAAGCGGCCCGGAACCAGCGCATCCGTCGAACCGCAATCCGCAAAGGCTCGTTCGTAGGCGGCAAGCTGCCGGAGAGGGGCGGCAGATCAGACATGCGATGCAAACTCGGCATAAAGGGCTTCGAGCCGTTTCCTGTCGTGTGCGCGAAAGGCCGCGTCGGCCTCAGAAGCGAGTGCCACCGCAAGGTCAGTGGCAGAAAAAAGGGCGGCTTCGTCCTCGGCCTCATTGCGGTTGGATTGCAGCCAAAGCATGACGGCGAAGATCGACGTGTTTTCGAGAGAATTGCCCGGGACGTGTGCCGCATCTTCGGCGGAAACGCCACGCAAGACCTTTGCATCTCTCAGGGCCAGCGACAGGTCCGCTGCAATGCCAGCGTCAGAACCAAGCCTTTGATCTTGCGTCAGTCCCAGAAATACCGCCCTTGCAGCAGTCTCGCTGACATAGGCCGAAGGCGCATTCAGGCGCCGCAGAACCGATTGAACCGCTGCATAGATGCTTTGTGCAAAGGCATCCTCGGCCCCTTGCTTTGCAGTCAATTTTTGCAGCGCCTCAGGCTGTTTGTCATTGGCTTTAAGGGCAAACCGGGCAAAACCCGAGGCGACGTCGTTCACGCCCTTGGCAATCTCGCCCACTTCGCGCAATACAACCCCGGCCAGTTCGGCGGCCGGACGCGGAAGCGAGCCAACGGGCATTACGTCCAGCAAAGTTTCGCCGCCACGGCGCAACGCATGGCGCAACCCACGAAGGGCATCGCGCAGCGGCATGACATCAGGAAGTAGGTTCGGGTTCGACATTTTCACTCTCTTCTCTGTCCGCCCAGGATAGACCATAGCGAGCCGGACGGGAAGCTAGACGTTGGACCGCAACGGAGTGGTGGCGATAAATTCCCGCGTATAGGCCAGGTCACGCACCCCCGCCTGACTGCCCAGACCCGTGGCGTTCTGGGCCGAGGAAGCTTGCGCCAGCTCCACACATTCCTGCGGTGATAGCCCCAGATGCAGGCCAGTGGCAAAACCGGCGTTGAAGCAATCGCCACAGCCGCAGGTACATTTGACCTCGATCTGAAAAGAGGGCGTCTGAAACTGGGTCCCATCCTTGTTACTATAGAACGCGCCTTGCGCCCCGAGGGTCAAAATCACGCATCCAGCCCCCCGATCAAGCAGAAACTGCGCCAGATCGCGGTTGCCGTGCAATCCTGACAGGGCACGCGCCTCTTCTTCGGAGGGGATGAAATAGTCGGTATAGGGCAGCAGTCGTTCGACCTTGGGCAGATCGGCAGCGGTTGACGCAAAGACGTCCAACGTAGTGATGACGCCACGGCGCTTGGCCTCGGCCAGGATTTCCTCGGTCCGACCGGTGTCCATCCGGTTCATCAGCCCTACCCCGCCCACATGCAGGATTTTGGTGTCCAGCACGCGATCAATCTGGGTGTCGTCGATGAAGAACCCATCGGTGGCGCCGCGTTTGTGCAAGGCGGGGCGCTGACCATCGGGCCGGGTGGTGACGAGCGACGACGAGGTCGTGTACCCCGCGCACCGCTGCATCAATTCGGTATTGATGCCGAATTTTCCCAGCTTCATCATCACCCAATCGCCCATGTCGTCGTAGCCTAGGCCTCCGACGGCCTGACATTTCAGCCCGTGTTTGGCGGCCACGATCACAGCACTTCCGGCGGCACCAGACACGGCCAAGGTCAGTTCTTCGACAAAGTAGGTGTCACCATTTGGCGGGATCTGGGTGACCGGGCGACAGAGCGCATCAAAGGTGATGAACCCCATCGCAGTATAGTCAAAACGTGCATTCATGCTTTCCCCCGGAGGCGCTGGCCTTGTTCGTCAAAAAAGTAAAGTCGGGCGGGATCAAACCCGATGCTGATGGGCACATCGATGTCAGACCGGAAATCACGCGCGGCTTTGACCTCAATCTGCTTGGCACCCGTGGTGACGGTCAGATAGGTCATGTCCCCTGTGGGTTCGACGCCGTACACCATGCCCTGCATGTTGTCGCCGCCAACGCTGCAATCCTCTGGCCGGATGCCCAAGGTGACTTTGCCTGACAGGCCAAGGGGACAGGCGACATTGATGCCCTGAGCCGCAAACGTGCCGCTGTTCGCAATTCCCGCGATCAGGTTCATCGGAGGCTGTCCGATGAAGCCCGCAACAAAGGTGTTGGCCGGATCGGCATAAATCTGGTCTGGCGTGCCGATTTGCTGGATAGCGCCCTTGTCCATGATCACAATCCGGTCGGCCAGCGTCATCGCCTCGATCTGGTCATGCGTCACATAGACGGTGGTGACGCGCAACTGTCGCTGCAGATGCTTGATCTGCACCCGCATTGAGGCGCGGAGTTTAGCGTCCAGGTTCGACAGCGGTTCGTCCATCAAAAAAACCTGTGGCTGGCGCACAACGGCACGAGCCAGAGCAGCGCGCTGGCGTTGGCCACCTGACAAGGCACCCGGCTTGCGGTCAAGATAGTCGCCCAGTTCCACCATCTGCGCAGCCCTGCGGATCAGCGCATCCTGTTCGGCCTTGGGCACCCCGCGCATCCGCAGCGGAAAGCGGATATTCTCATAAATCGACATGTTGGGGTACAACGCATAGCCTTGGAATACCATCGCCACATCGCGGTCACGCGCATCCACACCAGTCACTACCTCGTCACCGATGATGATCTCACCCTCGGTCGGCTGTTCAAGACCGGCGATCATCCGCATGGTCGTGGTCTTGCCGCAGCCTGAGGGGCCCAGCAAAACCAGAAACTCCTCATCCTTGATATCCAGCGTCATTTCGCGGACACCCAAAAAGGCACCGTAGCTTTTGACGATGTTGTTCAACTTTATCGAGGCCATGGCTTATCCTTTCACGGCACCCATTGTCAGACCGCGCGACAGGTGCTTCTGGATCAGGATCACCAAGATCAGGATCGGCACGAAGGCAAGGAAAGACACAAGGGCGATTGCATTGTAGATCACGCCATCCGAGCCGCCCGTGAAGTTGGCAAGCGCCACCGACATCGTGTAGGCCTTCTCTGTCGAGGCGATGAGCAGGGTGAACAGAAACTCGTTGATGGCAAAAATCGCGGCGATGACGGCGGCGGTGATAATACCGGGCAGGCAGGCCGGGATGATGATTTCCCACAGGATGCGCAGATCACCGGCGCCATCGGTGCGGGCGGCATCCTCCAGTTCCTTGGGGATATCCAGCATATAGCTGCGGATGATCCAAGTCACGAGGCTGAGGTTGATGGCCGCATAGACCAGCATTAGCGCCCATACGCTGTCCAGCAGCCCCATCTTACGGAACAAAAAGAAAATTGGCACCGCAACGATGGCCGGGGCCATCATGCGGGTGGACAGAATGTAAAAGCCGATATCCTCACGCCCCTTGAACTCGTAGCGCGACAGGGCGAAGGCGGCGGGGATTGCCAGACACAGGTCAATGATGACCGATCCGGTGACCGACACCAGCGAGTTGCGCAGGTATTGGGCGATAGGCCAGTTCTCGATCAGCTGGAACCAGGCGTCAAGTGACAGCGTGGGAATATATATGGGATACGTGCCGACAATTTCAGTTCTGGGCCGGAAGGCAATCGACAGGAACCAGATAATCGGGGCAAGGCAGGTCAGGGCCCATGATCCCAGCACCAGATAGCGGATCAGCATGCTTTCGTTGCGGTTTTTGCGTATCGCTTGTGCCATCAGTTCTTCCCCGAATGGAAAGCGCGTTTCACCACGGTCTGAGCCACGATGATGGTCAAGGTCAGCATCAGCACCGAGGCGGCAGAGGCGTAGCCGAAGTTGAACATCCGAAAGCCCTGACGGTAGATGAAGTAGCTCATCGTTTCAGTGGCTCCACCGGGAGAGCCTTGGGTCATGATGTAGACGTTGGTGAACATCGTGGTGATGTCGATGCCGCGGAGAGTGACCGCGACCACGATGACCGGGCGCATCATCGGCAACGAAATGTTCCAGAAAATCGCGGGCCAGCTTGCGCCGTCCAGCCTTGCGGCTTCTTCAATCTCTTGATCCTGTCCCTGCAAGGCGGCCACGAAGATGATGAACAGGAACGGCGTCCATTGCCAGACATCGGCGACAATCAGGGTCAGCCTTGCCAGTGGGATCGAGCCAAGCCAGTCGACATTGCCATCAGTGATGTGAAGCCGCATCAACAGGTCAGAGATCACCCGCCCGTCGTTGAACGCCAACTTCCAAAGGAAAGCCACCGCCGAGGGCATGAACAGCATCGGCATCAAGTAGGTGATGCGCCAGCCGCGGATGAAGGGATCGCGGTAGGCGAAATAGGAAATTGTGAGTGCGATCACGGTTTGGATGACAAGGGAAATCCCGCCGATGATCGCCGTGTTGGTCAGGGCCTGCCAGAACTCTCGATCAGCCAACAGCGTGGTATAATTGGTCAGGCCCGCCCAGTTCCATGCCTTGAAGGTCACGACGAACATGCTTTGGTAAATCGCAAAGACGCCCGGGTAGAGGGTGATTGCCAGCAGATAGATCAGCGCCGGGGCGACCAGCAGGTATGGAAATGCGGCACGCATCCGGGGTGAACGGCGCCGCGTTGGCCGATTGGGGGCGGCTTGCGCCACCCCCCTCGTCCCAACAACAGGATTACTGTCGGCCATCGGATCAGAATGGCAGCGGCTTGCCTGCACCCACATAGGTGCCAGCTTTCACATCCGCATACTGAACCGGTGCCTTATCTGTGCCAAAGCCGTTCTTGGTCAGGATGG
>NZ_JAFCTX010000080.1:2500-5593 GCF_049896245.1 Cypionkella sp. TWP1-2-1b2
GAGCGAACGCGGACCAGCCGAGCCTTGAAGAGTGAGCAGAATGCACTGGAAAGTGCAGCCATAGTGGGTGACAGCCCCGTATGCGAAGCTTTAGAGGACATATTAAGTAGGGCGGGACACGTGAAATCCTGTCTGAAGATCGGGGGACCACCCCCGAAGGCTAAGTACTCCTTACTGACCGATAGCGAACCAGTACCGTGAGGGAAAGGTGAAAAGCACCCCGACGAGGGGAGTGAAACAGTACCTGAAACCGAACGCCTACAAGCAGTCGGAGGGACCATGAGTCCTGACGGCGTACCTTTTGTATAATGGGTCAACGACTTAGTCTCACAAGCAAGCTTAAGCCGCTAGGTGTAGGCGCAGGGAAACCGAGTCTTAAAAGGGCGAATGAGTTTGTGGGATTAGACCCGAAACCAGGTGATCTAGCCATGAGCAGGATGAAGGTTGGGTAACACCAACTGGAGGTCCGAACCGACACCCGTTGAAAAGGGTCCGGATGACTTGTGGCTAGGGGTGAAAGGCTAATCAAACCTGGAGATAGCTGGTTCTCCGCGAAAGCTATTTAGGTAGCGCCTCGGACGAATACCATTGGGGGTAGAGCACTGCATGGGTGATGGGGGCCCACAGCCTTACTGAGCCTAAGCAAACTCCGAATACCGATGAGTACTATCCGGGAGACACACATCGGGTGCTAACGTCCGGTGTGAAGAGGGAAACAACCCTGACCTGCAGCTAAGGCCCCTAATTCGTGGTTAAGTGGGAAAGCATGTGGGACGGCCAAAACAACCAGGATGTTGGCTTAGAAGCAGCCATCATTTAAAGATAGCGTAACAGCTCACTGGTCTAGATAAGCTGTCCTGCGGCGAAGATGTAACGGGGCTCAAACCACGAGCCGAAGCTCAGGATGCATAGCAATATGCGTGGTAGCGGAGCGTTCTGTGATATAGGACGCTGTGTATTTATATTCGGCTATAGTCGAATATAGCATACACAATGTGCTTTCTGTGAAGCCGGGCTGTAAGGCATCCGGTGGAGAGATCAGAAGCGAGAATGTTGACATGAGTAGCGATAAAGAGGGTGAGAGACCCTCTCGCCGTAAGTCCAAGGGTTCCTGCTTAAAGCTAATCTGAGCAGGGTAAGCCGGCCCCTAAGGCGAGGCCGAAAGGCGTAGTCGATGGGAACCACGTTAATATTCGTGGGCCATGAGGAAGTGACGGATCTCAAAGATTGTCTGCCCTTATCGGATTGGGTGGGCCGTTCAGAGGTTCCAGGAAATAGCCCTCAATCAGACCGTACCCTAAACCGACACAGGTGGACTGGTAGAGTATACCAAGGCGCTTGAGAGAACCACATTTAAGGAACTCGGCAAAATGCCTCCGTAAGTTCGCGAGAAGGAGGCCCTATTCTTAGGCAACTAGGGGTAGGGGGCACAAACTAGGGGGTGGCGACTGTTTACTTAAAACACAGGGCTGTGCGAAGCCGTAAGGCGACGTATACAGTCTGACGCCTGCCCGGTGCTGGAAGATTAAGAGGAGGGGTGCAAGCTCTGAATTGAAGTCCCAGTAAACGGCGGCCGTAACTATAACGGTCCTAAGGTAGCGAAATTCCTTGTCGGGTAAGTTCCGACCTGCACGAATGGCGTAACGATCTCCCCGCTGTCTCAAATGTGGACTCAGCGAAATTGAACTGTGTGTCAAGATGCACACTACCCGCGGTTAGACGGAAAGACCCCATGCACCTTTACTCCAGCTTTGCACTGGTATCAGGATTGTGATGTGCAGGATAGGTGGTAGGCATCGAAGCGGGGACGCTAGTCTTCGTGGAGCCTCCCTTGAGATACCACCCTTCGCCATCTTGATATCTAACCGCGGCCCGTTATCCGGGTCCGGGACCCTGCATGGTGGGGAGTTTGACTGGGGCGGTCGCCTCCCAAATTGTAACGGAGGCGCGCGAAGGTAGGCTCAGACCGGTCGGAAATCGGTCGTTGAGTGCAATGGCATAAGCCTGCCTGACTGCAAGACTGACAAGTCGAGCAGAGACGAAAGTCGGTCATAGTGATCCGGTGGTCCCAAGTGGGAGGGCCATCGCTCAACGGATAAAAGGTACGCTGGGGATAACAGGCTGATGATGCCCAAGAGTCCATATCGACGGCATCGTTTGGCACCTCGATGTCGGCTCATCTCATCCTGGGGCTGGAGCAGGTCCCAAGGGTATGGCTGTTCGCCATTTAAAGAGGTACGTGAGCTGGGTTTAGAACGTCGTGAGACAGTTCGGTCCCTATCTGCCGTGGGTGTAGGAGACTTGAGAAGAGTTGCCCCTAGTACGAGAGGACCGGGGTGAACGGACCACTGGTGGACCAGTTATCGTGCCAACGGTAGTGCTGGGTAGCTATGTTCGGACAGGATAACCGCTGAAGGCATCTAAGCGGGAAGCCCCCTTCAAAACAAGGTCTCCCTTGAGAGCCGTGGAAGACCACCACGTCGATAGGCCAGAGGTGTAAGAGCAGTAATGCTTTCAGCTGACTGGTACTAATTGCTCGATAGGCTTGATTTGATCCAGTAACAGCAAGGTTAGTGATAACCAAAGCTCTGGGTCGTAATGTCAAAGAAATGACATGTCAAAAGCGCACATACGCTACATAATGTAGCCTAGATTTGGAACAATCTGATGATCTGAAACCCTGCATAAGCTGGACAGATCACCATACTGATGTTTGCTGTACTCTAACGATGCCATCGGGGTCCCGGATCAAGTCCGGGACTGCGCTGCGGATCGCAGATCCGCAGCTTGTTTCTTTTTTGGTTTGGTGGACATAGCACGAGCAAAACACCCGATCCCATCCCGAACTCGGCCGTTAAGTGCCGTCGCGCCAATGGTACTGCGTCTTAAGACGTGGGAGAGTAGGTCACCGCCAAACCTAACAAGAAACAACCTCTCAGTACGATAGAAATACATCAGCTCAACTCAAGCTGAGACCACGTTCCAACGTTCCCACACCAACAACCGGAACGACCGTCGCGGGGTGGAGCAGCCCGGTAGCTCGTCAGGCTCATAACCTGAAGGTCACAGGTTCAAATCCTGTCCCCGCAACCA
>NZ_JAFCTX010000081.1:0-5507 GCF_049896245.1 Cypionkella sp. TWP1-2-1b2
CGTATAGAGCCGCCTCGCTCGGAAACGGGCTGGCCGACGGGGCTGCGGGGGTCTTGATCCTCACGGTTTCACGGAAGACAGAAGCGAAAAACTTCTTGCTTTCATCGGTTGGTTTCACTAGGTTCCGCGCTCCAATCGAATCGCCGACGGGTTTTTAGAGGTAAGCCTCGCTTTCCTCGGGTGGTTTCTTGCGGTCTGAAGGGTTCGCCTTTCTCTCCGGAAGTTCTCTGAAAAGAGCGGTTGACATGAGGTTCGGCGGTCTCTAAATCCCCGCCTCCGCCGACGACACGGCGCTAAGCAAGTCGGGCCGCTGATGCGGTTTTGGTCTTTGACATTGTTGATTTGGAAAGAGAAACGCAGGCGGCGGTGTTCTTGCGATGGCCCTAGAAGGTCATCATACGACACTGACTATCTGCGGTCTTTTTGAAAAGATACCATGCGTCGGTCTTCGGATCGATGAATGGGAACTCGTCAATAAAATACGTAGAACTAATGCCAAGACGTCCTTCGGGATGTTCTTAAGCTTAGGTCAGAAGTCAACTCAACCTGAGAGTTTGATCCTGGCTCAGAGCGAACGCTGGCGGCAGGCCTAACACATGCAAGTCGAACGAACTCTTCGGAGTTAGTGGCGGACGGGTGAGTAACACGTGGGAACGTGCCTTTTGGTTCGGAATAACTCAGGGAAACTTGTGCTAATACCGAATGTGCCCTTCGGGGGAAAGATTTATCGCCATTAGAGCGGCCCGCGTCTGATTAGCTAGTTGGTGAGGTAAAGGCTCACCAAGGCGACGATCAGTAGCTGGTCTGAGAGGATGATCAGCCACATTGGGACTGAGACACGGCCCAAACTCCTACGGGAGGCAGCAGTGGGGAATCTTGCGCAATGGGCGAAAGCCTGACGCAGCCATGCCGCGTGAATGATGAAGGTCTTAGGATTGTAAAATTCTTTCACCGGGGACGATAATGACGGTACCCGGAGAAGAAGCCCCGGCTAACTTCGTGCCAGCAGCCGCGGTAATACGAAGGGGGCTAGCGTTGCTCGGAATTACTGGGCGTAAAGGGAGCGTAGGCGGACATTTAAGTCAGGGGTGAAATCCCGGGGCTCAACCTCGGAATTGCCTTTGATACTGGGTGTCTTGAGTATGAGAGAGGTATGTGGAACTCCGAGTGTAGAGGTGAAATTCGTAGATATTCGGAAGAACACCAGTGGCGAAGGCGACATACTGGCTCATTACTGACGCTGAGGCTCGAAAGCGTGGGGAGCAAACAGGATTAGATACCCTGGTAGTCCACGCCGTAAACGATGATTGCTAGTTGTCGGGATGCATGCATTTCGGTGACGCAGCTAACGCATTAAGCAATCCGCCTGGGGAGTACGGTCGCAAGATTAAAACTCAAAGGAATTGACGGGGGCCCGCACAAGCGGTGGAGCATGTGGTTTAATTCGAAGCAACGCGCAGAACCTTACCACCTTTTGACATGCCTGGACCGCCAGAGAGATCTGGCTTTCTCTTCGGAGACTAGGACACAGGTGCTGCATGGCTGTCGTCAGCTCGTGTCGTGAGATGTTGGGTTAAGTCCCGCAACGAGCGCAACCCTCGCCATTAGTTGCCATCATTTAGTTGGGAACTCTAATGGGACTGCCGGTGCTAAGCCGGAGGAAGGTGGGGATGACGTCAAGTCCTCATGGCCCTTACAGGGTGGGCTACACACGTGCTACAATGGCGACTACAGAGGGTTAATCCTTAAAAGTCGTCTCAGTTCGGATTGTCCTCTGCAACTCGAGGGCATGAAGTTGGAATCGCTAGTAATCGCGGATCAGCATGCCGCGGTGAATACGTTCCCGGGCCTTGTACACACCGCCCGTCACACCATGGGAGTTGGTTCTACCCGAAGGCGCTGCGCTGACCGCAAGGGGGCAGGCGACCACGGTAGGGTCAGCGACTGGGGTGAAGTCGTAACAAGGTAGCCGTAGGGGAACCTGCGGCTGGATCACCTCCTTTCTAAGGATGCTTCTCCAGGCTGTCTCTCACGAGGCTGTCTATTGAGGCTCCAATAGCGAAGCGCTTCACAGCGCCGAGCACAAACGGCGGAACGCCGCCGTCTCCGTTTCTCTTTCCACTTTCGTCATCGACGCATCGACCATTCGGGTCGTTGTATTGGTGACGCGATCGCGAGCCTGGGTTTTATAACCCGGCTGTCGCTGCCATAGGCCCGTAGCTCAGGTGGTTAGAGCGTACGCCTGATAAGCGTAAGGTCGGCAGTTCGAGTCTGCCCGGGCCTACCAGGACTTCTGGTTCGCCGGGGTTCTCAGCCTCAAGACGGCATCGCCGACAGCTCTCCTGGGCTTCGCACTGTTCCTTGGAACGGGGCCATAGCTCAGTTGGTAGAGCGCCTGCTTTGCAAGCAGGATGTCGTCGGTTCGACTCCGTCTGGCTCCACCAGGATTTTGTGATCGCATTCAAGTTTGCCGTCGGCCGTAAGGTTGGCGTGCATTGAAATCGTAAAGGAAGAACGCAACCGGCTCCCCTGAGCTTTTAGGTTATGTTCGAGAAGAAGACATTGTCTGACAAATATCAGGCTTGGTCCCCCGGCATCTTTCCAGTCGGGCGGAATAAACCAAGCATGAGTTTTGCTGAGAAACGATCAAACGTTGAAGGGCTTCTGACGGATGCCTTGGCGTAGAGAGGCGATGAAGGACGTGGCAAGCTGCGATAAGAACCGGGGAGGCGCTAGCACCCTTTGATCCGGTTATTTCCGAATGGGGAAACCCACCTTTACAGTCTTCCAACTTCGTTCTGAACTTCATCCTTGTGATGGGGGCCAGGACGGCGATTGGCGGATTGTTAAAAGGTATAATGAACTGAATACATAGGTTCATTAAGCGAACCCGGGGAACTGAAACATCTCAGTACCCGGAGGAAAGGACATCAACCGAGACTCCCGTAGTAGTGGCGAGCGAACCGGGACCAGGCCAGTGCTCTTGTGAAATAAAGACGAACGATCTGGAAAGGTCGGCCATAGTGGGTGAAAGCCCCGTAGTCATCAAATAGCAAGAGACTCGAGTAGGGCGGGACACGTGAAATCCTGTCTGAACATGGGGGGACCACCCTCCAAGCCTAAGTACTCCTCTACGACCGATAGTGAACAAGTACCGTGAGGGAAAGGTGAAAAGCACCCCGACAAGGGGAGTGAAACAGATCCTGAAATCGGAAGCCTACAAGCAGTCGGAGCCCCCAAGCGGGGTGACGGCGTACCTTTTGTATAATGGGTCAGCGACTTCATGTGTCGAGCAAGCTTAAGCCGTTAGGTGTAGGCGCAGCGAAAGCGAGTCTGAATAGGGCGCTAAGTTCGACGTATGACGACCCGAAACCAGGTGATCTATCCATGAGCAGGTTGAAGGTTGGGTAACACCAACTGGAGGACCGAACCCGTGAATGTTGAAAAATTCTGGGATGACTTGTGGATAGGGGTGAAAGGCCAATCAAACCTGGACATAGCTGGTTCTCCGCGAAATCTATTTAGGTAGAGCGTCCGACGAATTCCTTGGGGGGTAGAGCACTGGATGGTTGCGGGCTGCGCGAGCGGTACCAATACTAACCAAACTCCGAATACCCAAGAGAACTATCGGGCAGACACACGGCGGGTGCTAACGTCCGTCGTGAAAAGGGAAACAACCCTAACCATCATCTAAGGCCCCCAAGTCACGGCTAAGTGGGAAACGATGTGGGATTGCTTTGACAATCAGGAGGTTGGCTTAGAAGCAGCCATCCTTTAAAGAAAGCGTAACAGCTCACTGATCAAGCGATCCTGCGCGGAAAATGTAACGGGGCTCAAGCCGTGCGCCGAAGATATGGGTTTGCAGTTTACTGCAAGCGGTAGCGGAGCGTTCCGTAGGCCGGTGAAGGTCAGGCGTGAGCCTGGCTGGAGGTATCGGAAGTGAGAATGCTGACATGAGTAACGATAGGAGTGTGAGAGACACTCCCGCCGAAAGACCAAGGGTTCCTGCGTAAAGCTAATCTGCGCAGGGTTAGTCGGCCCCTAAGGCGAGGCTGAAAAGCGTAGTCGATGGGAAGCAGGTAAATATTCCTGCACCAGCTGGAAGTGACGGATGGCTTAACTCGTACCCACTTATTGGATTGTGTGTGCGGGGGCGTTGTCCCAGGAAATAACTCCAGCAGAGACCGTACCCGAAACCGACACAGGTGGTCAGGTAGAGCATACCAAGGCGTTTGAGAGAACTATGCTGAAGGAACTCGGCAAATTGCACGCGTAACTTCGGAATAAGCGTGACTCACCCTGGGCAACCAGGACTGAGTGGCACAAGCCAGGGGGTAGCGACTGTTTAGCAAAAACACAGGGCTCTGCGAAGCAGCAATGCGACGTATAGGGTCTGACGCCTGCCCGGTGCCTGAAGGTTAAAGGGAGTTGTGAAAGCGACGAACTGAAGCCCAGGTAAACGGCGGCCGTAACTATAACGGTCCTAAGGTAGCGAAATTCCTTGTCGGGTAAGTTCCGACCTGCACGAATGGCGTAACGACTTCCCCACTGTCTCCAGCATAGGCTCAGTGAAATTGAATTCCCCGTGAAGATGCGGGGTTCCCGCGGTCAGACGGAAAGACCCTATGAACCTTTACTATAGCTTCGCCTTGGCGTTAGCGACCGTATGTGTAGGATAGGTGGGAGACTATGAAACCGGGGCGCCAGCTCTGGTGGAGTCGTCCTTGAAATACCACCCTTACTGTCGTTGACGTCTAACCGAGGGCCGTTATCCGGTCCCGGGACATGGCGTGGTGGGTAGTTTGACTGGGGCGGTCGCCTCCTAAAGTGTAACGGAGGCGCGCGATGGTGGGCTCAGACCGGTCGGAAATCGGTCGTCGAGTGCAATGGCATAAGCCCGCCTGACTGCGAGACTGACAAGTCGAGCAGAGACGAAAGTCGGCCATAGTGATCCGGTGGTCCCGAGTGGAAGGGCCATCGCTCAACGGATAAAAGGTACTCTAGGGATAACAGGCTGATTTTGCCCAAGAGTCCATATCGACGGCAAAGTTTGGCACCTCGATGTCGGCTCATCACATCCTGGGGCTGGAGCAGGTCCCAAGGGTATGGCTGTTCGCCATTTAAAGTGGTACGTGAGCTGGGTTCAGAACGTCGTGAGACAGTTTGGTCCCTATCTGCCGTGGGTGTTCGAAGCTTGAGAGGATCTGTCCCTAGTACGAGAGGACCGGGATGGACATACCTCTGGTGTACCTGTCATGGCGCCAGCTGTGCAGCAGGGTAGCTAAGTATGGAATAGATAACCGCTGAAAGCATCTAAGCGGGAAACTAACCTCAAAACAAGGCTTCGCTGAGGATCGTGGAAGACTACCACGTTGATAGGCCAGGTGTGGAAGTGGGGCGACCCATGAAGCTTACTGGTACTAATAATCCGATCGGTTTGATCGTTTCTCAGCAAAACTCATTCGATGATTGCTCCTTGACCGAAGCAATCTCAGACAATGTCTTCT
>NZ_JAFCTX010000082.1:0-5280 GCF_049896245.1 Cypionkella sp. TWP1-2-1b2
ACCACGTTCCAACGTTCCCACACCAACAACCGGAACGACCGTCGCGGGGTGGAGCAGCCCGGTAGCTCGTCAGGCTCATAACCTGAAGGTCACAGGTTCAAATCCTGTCCCCGCAACCAAATATAACAATGATATCAAAAGCTTAGAACCCGACCTAAACAGTCGGGTTTTGTCTTGTGCGAAACACCTCAACGCCACCTCAACGTTTGACGAGTCCCCCCTGAAAAGCCGGAACTCTCCCGTTTGAAATGGCGGGATTACCCAAGGGCTTGCCCCAAATCACTGCTGGGACATTGGGGGTAATCCCCCCATTTTTAACGGGGTGCATTTGTAGAACTTACGCGGCCGTTTTCAGTTTCTGGGCGGGGGGGATTACCCATCGCTCTGACCAAAACCATGCCCTTCAAGCGCGTCTTTGTGCATTGGGCGGTGGAGTATTCTGATTGGCCCGGAGAAGGCGCCGAGGAAATGTTTCGCTACAGCAGGGTCATCAAAGAATACAAATTTCCGCCGCTCGAGGTTTTGCACTATCTGTTGCTCACGCTTCGCATAGGGCGGCACTTCAAGAGCAAGTTGTCGGCTGACAAAGCGCGGCGCAGAGTCGGCGTGCGCACCAGCGCAGCGCTTGCCGAAATCTTGCCCTTTTTCGTTCTCAAGATGACCATGCCTCCTATGCCCGCTTCATTGAGCGCCCCTTTGGCAAATGGGACGTCTGCATGAATGTCATTAATGTCGAGGCCGACCAAGGAACACCGCGCAAGCACTTTTCGTGGCGTTCTATGGTGAGTAACATGACTGGGACAATGCTGGATGGTGGGAAATGACCGCATTCTCCTCCTGCGTCTTGCGCCCGCTTGAATGGGCGGGATTGCTTTCCGAGACCCGTCAAGAGCGCGATGGCAAGCAGGTGCACCACGTCTTTAAGACGCCGCTGTGGCGCGGGGCCTTGAAGCTGGCCAACGACGAAATGCTGCAGCCAGTGCCGTTTCTGTAGGTCCTGTGCGCTTTCTGCTCATTGCTGCCGTTCGAGAGCGGTCCGAGCGCTTCTTCAAAAGGCACCGCCTTACCGCAATTTTGCAGGACCAATCAAAAGAAATACCCCGACGTCTTTTTCGCGCCAATTTCAACGCGGGCATTCTGCGGCACCAGATCATCCGGAATTACCAGATGCTCCCCGATCTCGATGCCTGCCCTGCGCAGGGCATCGCTTTTCAGGTTGCTCATCGAGGCCCAGCGATCAATCTTGCGCACCCCCAACCACAGCAGTGGATCGGTCGCCATCGATTGAAACCGCATATCCTCAACACCGGCCACGGCGCGGGTGCGCGCAAAATAATCCTCTTCGCGGTCGCCGCAAGCGGCACGCGGACGCGCGTTGTAGACAAGGTATTTGACTACCTCGCCCAAAGAGCGGCCTTCCTTGCGATTATAAGACAAGATGCCAATCCCGCCCTGCTGCGCGCCTTGAATGCAGGCCTCTATCCCAAACGAGAGGTACGGCCTGCAAGTGCACATGTCAGAGCCGAACACGTCTGAGCCATTGCACTCGTCATGGATGCGGCAGGTCACTAGCGCAGCGCTGCCGAGGCGGGCCGGATCGCCAAAAAGATAGATGCTCGTCCCGCCTATGGGCGGCAAAAACAGCTCGATATCGGGCCGGGTGCAAATCGCTGGATACATGCCACCGCTTTGCTCGACTAGGGCCGTGCGCAACGCGCACTGCTTCACTCCAATCCGCGCTGCAAGGCTCGGCAGGTGCCAGACGGGCTCAATCGCGATCTTTGTCACATGAATGCTGCCATCGTGGTGCAAAACGCGCCCGTCCGCCTTTATCCGCCCGGCTGACAGAGCCTCCAGAATCTCAGGAAAGCGCAGCTCGCCCCTGGCAACCGCGATAGTGGGGCGAATATCAAACCCCGTAGCTCGCTCCTCAGCAAAATCCTCCGCAACCCGGTGGCCGAATTTGTCCATCGTCGCAAAGGGCCTTACCCATGTGTCAAAGGGACCGATCTCGGCAACGGGATGAGTGGCGCTCAGATCAGGCCGATGGCCAGCATCCAGTGCGCCCGTCGCCACCGCCATCGCCCGATAGGGCGCATAATTGCCCGCGTAAGCCCCAATCGCATTGGCCTGCGCTCCGCTTAAAAGGATCGGTCCCCTCTCCCGCGCCGTTGGGGCCCCCCAAGCCAGTTTGGCGTGAAGCGGCAGTGACCCATTCAGGTGAACGTTCATTTGCGCTCCAGTCTGGCAAAGCCATGCAGAGCATCCTGATCAGTGCCGCCCCGCGCGATAAAGAAAAGTTGCTCTATTCGGCTTGCCATCACTACCGCAGCCGCCAGCAGCAGCCAGCCCTCCCACCCTGTCACCGCCATGGCGGGCCAGAGCGCGAACAGCAAAAGCGCTCCGAGCTTTGCCGACTGAAAATGAAACATCATTAAGGATCCGGTCCAGAGCTTCGCAGCTGCCAGATAGACCAAGGGGCCAAGGAACAGGCACAACAGCGCGACAGGATGGCGATGGAGCAGCCCCGGAAAGGCCATGATCAAAAACGGCAAGGTCGCAAGAGAAAACAGATTGTCGACCACACCATCCAGCCGCGCGCCAAAGTCCGAGGCCGTGCCAGAGCAGCGTGCCAGCCAGCCATCGACCAGATCGGTCAGCGCCGCCACAACATAAAGCGCAAGCGCTGTGCGGACATGCCCCGCCCACAGCAACAGCAAGATCGGCAGGATTGATGCGAGTCGCGTCAGCGTCACCAGATTGGCCAGCTTCAGCCCCGCGCCTTCGTACAGCACGCCGCCTCTCATGCCTGCACCGACGCGTTGGCTGTTTCGTCAAGCCGCAGTGTTGTGGGCCGGGCAATCAACGCCTCTATCGCATAAGCATTGTGGTGCAGCGGGCACACGATGCGATCTTGTCCATCAACATAGCCGAACTTCAGCGCACCCCCTCGATGAGGGCATTGGTTGTGCACAAGGTAAAGCGCACCGCGATGGCCCACGACGAAATAGTCACGGCCATCGCGGCGGATTGGCGGCAGATCTCGCCCGATCCAGCTGGAATGAGGGGCACCATCAGTCATGAAGCCCCCTCATGGCGCCCGACAGACCCTTCAGGAAAAGCAGCAAAAGCAGCAGTCTTCGTCACGCGGCCAATGCCACCAACCTGAAACGCCGCTTCCGAAGCCTGTCCAGTCCCGGGCATGACGGCGTCGCCATCTGGAATATTGGCAGGCAGGCCATAGACCGCATGGCCCGACGAAACCGCTGCGTCAAAGGCTTTGGAAAGGGCAAGCATATGCGTATCGCCAGCCTTGAAAACCGCCCGCGTCGCCTCCGCACCGATCAGAATCTCGTGCCCCGCCGTTGGGCCAAACTTATCAACAAGCGGCACCACGACCTCTTCCACAACCATACGGGTGTGGTGAATGTCGATGTGTGCATGCTCGCCAAAATATGTGCCATCGACACTGGGATGATGTTTCTTCAGATAGCGGAAATGCTCTCCCGTCGAATGCTGGTAGGCGGTCTCGGCAAACAACAAAAACCCCACCTGTTTGAAAAAGTGGCGCGGGCTCTGGAACAAGCAATGAATGGTGTTGTGGATCGCAAGTGCAGGCGTGTCCCACAGCGGCCAATAGGCATTGTATTCGGTATTCAGATCAAACCCCGAAAGCGTCTTGCGAAACAGCTGTGAGTGTTTTTTGGCATGCTCGCCATAGCCGAACTCATCAATCAAAATTCGGAAAAGCGCCGATTGCGGTTCGCCAAACTCGCCCACCACGCCCAAGGCCGAAGCTGAAGCCTCGGCCAACAAATCGGCAGAGGACTGAATTAAAAAATTGCGATAGTGATGTTCTCGCTGCGGCGAGGCGTCCAGATAGCTCAGAAAGGCAGAGGGTGGCGTGTTGCGAACCTGGGGCAGCAGCCGCTCCATATAAGAACGCGCATCTTGCCCTGCCACCCGCTCAGAGGCAGCCAAAAGGACCGGCGCAATCACCTCATCCTCCAGATCTGCCCGCATCGCATCCAGCGACAGCATCGCCCTCGGATCATAACGCTGGCTCAAAGCCGCAATGATATCGCCTTTGGGTGCCACGCTTGGCAAAAGCACATATCGCCCCTGATAGGAGCGCAAAAGCGCCTGATGCTTGACGTAAAGCGCCTTCTCAGGCGCCTCCTCAAGCCTCCTGCCATCCATACGCACATCATAAATCGCGATATCGCCGGTCCGTGCGGAAAGGTTGTTGCTTTGTTCTTGCAGCGCAGTGAGGGAAATCATGCGGTGACCTCATGTCTTTGACGCGCCCTACGGCTATATGTAGCGACGCCGATCCCGCCAATCCGCTCCCAGCTTTCGACATCCCAAGCGCTTAGCGCCATCACCGTCCCGTCCAGATAGTTAGGTGCCGAGGGATCCCCCGAAAGGATCGGGATGTGTTTGATCACAATCCGGTCCACCAGATCCTGCGCGAAAAAACTGTGCAGCAGCCGACTGCCCCCCTCGACCATCAGCGTCGAAATCCCGAGATCAGCCAGCCATTGCACTAGCGCGCCAAGATCAACCTGAGCCACCCCGCAGATAATGGTCTCCACCGACGCCCCCTGATAAACCCCTGCGTGCTCGGCAGGAAGAGCCAGAAGCGTCGGCAGTCCATCGGTCAATATCGTGCTGTGCGGATCAAGGGCCTCACGCCCCAAAGGCACCACGCGCAGCGGATTACGCCCCGCAACATGGCGCACCGTCAATTCAGGATCATCTGCACGCACCGTACCCGCGCCCACCATGATCGCATCATGCGCCGCACGCTGGGCGTGAAACCAGCGCGCAAGATCTGGCCCGTAAAAGCTGAAAAGTTCCTTGGAAGACCGCCCGCTGCCCAGCGACAACTTGCCGTCAATCGTCACTTCCGAAAATGTAGTGATGTGCATTGTGCCTCCAGCCCACTTAATAACTTGTGATCGGCTGCTTGGTTCCTCGAATTAGTGAACTTTGTCCCTTGGGCTTCGCGCTTGCACCCAAAGTAACTCGAGCACAGTGCAAGCTCGCGTCAGCCGAGCGCTGGATGTAGAAATGACATCTTGTAAACTACTTGCCGTGTGAAACGCCGCACGAGCCAATGACCGCTTTCCGCCCTCCTGACATTGGTGAAGCCTTGCACGGGCTCTGTTGCACAAATCGTGAGGGATTCCCTGCGTGACTGCAAGGTGTTAGTCGCAGGGTATGAGCAAACCTGCACCTCCGACCTACCGCACGACGAACTGGCGCTCTTACAACGCC
>NZ_JAFCTX010000083.1:0-4503 GCF_049896245.1 Cypionkella sp. TWP1-2-1b2
CTGCGACATTCTCGAAACCGGAAATGACTCCTGGCGCTTCAAACAGCGCAAGAAAATCAGCGCCCAAACTGATCAATATTGAACGCTGTTACCTGTTCAATATTCGACGCTGATTGACATTCTGGCCTCCTAAGGAAAAGGGTTACTTGCGATAGAAGACGTTGATACGTGCCACATCGTTCATGTAATCAAGCGTAGTGATCTGATAGGACATGACCCCTTAGGCTCAAGTTTCAAGCGCAACACCCGGAGCCCGTAGGGCGTAGGATGTTGCGATGGACAGACGAAACAAGCACCTCAGCAGCGAGGAACGTGGCGTGATCTTCTCCGAGCAGCATAGAGGCAGCAGTCAGGGTGCGATCGGTCGGCTTCTTGGTCGCCCCGCCAGCACGATCTGCCGGGAACTGGCGCGTGGACGACAGGCCGATGGGTCCTATTGCCCAACGGCAGCCCGGCGCGTTTATGACGAACGCCGCATGCGCTGCCGACGCGCGCGCAGGCTGGTCGAGGGTTGCGCGCTTTATCGTTTTGTTCACGACCATCTCGTGCATCGGCGCTGGTCACCGGAGCAGATCGCGCAGAGACTGCGGGTCATGAAGCCCGATGACCCCTCGGCCCGTGTGAGCCACGAGACCATCTACGCCGCGATCTACGCCCAGCCACGCGGCGGGTTAAAGGCTGCGATGGTCGAAGCCCTGCGGCAGGCAAAGCCCGCGCGTGGTCGCCGACGCACGACGCTGGCGGGCAGCGCCATGGTCCCGGAATCGCTGCGTATTATCAACCGCCCCGAAGAGATCGAGGCGCGCCTGGTGCCGGGCCACTGGGAGGGTGATCTCATCAAGGGCGCCTTCAACCGCTCGTTGGTGGGCACGCTGGTCGAGCGCAAGACCCGCTTCGTTGTTCTGTGCAAAATGAAGGGCAACGGCGCCGATGCCGTGCTCGACAGCTTCACCCGCCAGTTGAAACGCCTGCACGTGGCCCTGCGCAAGAGCATGACCTACGACCGCGGATCCGAGATGGCCTGCCATCCCGAACTGGCCAGGCGGCTGAAGATCGACATCTGGTTTTGCGATCCCCACGCCCCCTGGCAGCGCGGCTCGAACGAGAACACGAACGGCCTGCTGCGCCAGTTCATGCCAAAGGGCACGAACCTCGGCGACGCCAGCCAGACCTGGCTCAACGATGTTGCAGCCCTGATGAACAACCGCCCGAGGAAAACCCTCGGCTGGAAAACCCCCGCCGAAGCCATGGCCGACGAACTCGCGGCCTTCAGATCAACCGTTGCGCTTGAAACTGGAATCTAAGCCCTCACCCCCAGCCGCTTCGATAGATCGACCCGCATTCGGGCAGGATCTGACAGGGCATCGTGATCGATCTTATCTAGCGTGATCTTGATCCCGTAGATCGAGGCGAGGATTTTCGGATGATCCACAAGCCATGCGCCGATGACCACCAGCGCAGCAACGATGGCGACAAAAGGGCAGCACCGTGCCTTGCACGGCAGTGATCACAGCCAGTGCGATGGAGCCAAAAAAGTAGGCAATCTCGATTTTTGTAATCGGTTCCGAGCGCAGGGTGAATAGCGCCAGAATAGCGAACAGACCAAAGCCGGCCGCTACCGAGAATTGGACTGCCCCCAAAACAGGGCGGATTCAAGTTTCAAGTGCAACGGTTGATCTGAAGGCCGCGAGTTCTTCGGCCATGGCTTCGGTGGGGGTTTTCCATCCGAGGGTTTTTCTGGGTCGGTTTTTTATCAATGCGGCGACGTCGTTGAGCCAGGTCTGGCTGGCATCGCTGAGGTCGGTGCCCTTGGGCATGAACTGGCGAAGCAGGCCGTTGGTGTTTTCGTTGCTGCCACGCTGCCAGGGCGCGTGAGGGTCGCAAAACCAGATGTCGATCTTCAGCCGCCGCGCCAGTTCTGGGTGGCAATCCATCTCGGATCCGCGGTCGTAGGTCCTGCTTTTACGCAAGCTGACCGGCAGGCGTTTCATCTGACGGGTAAAGCTGTCGAGAACCGCCTTGGCCCCATTGCCGTTCATTTTGCACAGAACGACGAAGCGGGTCTTGCGCTCGACCAGCGTGCCCACCGACGAGCGGTTGAAGGGGCACTGTCAGAGAAAAATTCTTGCGTGAAGGCTGGCGTGCACATTCCGACGCATCGGGCCGATCAGTCCGACAACATCCGGTCAGTCATTCCGGAGTATCCGGCCACCTGAGGAACGTTGCCCCGTCCATCACCTGAGTTTTCTGGCTAGCGTTTTCCGCACCTTGCCATCTGTCGGCCTTGCCGGGTGCGAAGCGGATCAGTCCCGACCGGACCTCACGCCAGTGCGATCGGGCCGCTCGACGCTCCGCTCCCTTTCCGCCGAAACGACCATAGTGCCCCAAGGCCCGCCATCAGCGCCCAACCCGCCGCCGGCAGCGGAACGGGATTAGGCTGGGTCCCGGTAAGTTTCGTCAGCTTGTAACGGTAACGCTCCGGACCCATCGTCGTCGTCGCGCCCCCTGCGCCCGCAAAGAACCACGAGGAGAAGGTGCCATCCGCAAAACCGGTAGCAACCGGAATGGAGAGCAAAGCATAGTAATGCTTGAATGCGATATCCACACCGCCGAAAACCAGCATTTCCGTGTCACCAAGCAGCTTGTTATTGTCCTTGTCGTCAAAAGTTACCGAAAAGTTCGAGAAACCGCCCGCACCAGTCCCCAAGGCAATGGTTGCATCCAGTTGATAAGTTGAAGCGATTGCATGCTGGCCAAGAGCCGCTGACAGCAAGACCGCTGCGCAAGTGACTTTCATATTCATGTCGTTTCCTTCCGAAGTAATGGAACCGATTTTATTCGACATTCCCCAATTGGCCTGTCACGTGAAGTCAAGGCTACCTGAAATCGCCCGCTGATCAAGTGTTTTTCGCCCCGTGCCTTGTCCACTTCCGCCAGACCTGCAGAAAGCGGACAGATCGGGCCGTGACTCCGCATCATTCTGGCCTGGCAGCGACGTTCTTTGGCGCGCCGGACAAATCTGTCCTGCCGCTTTCGTTCGCACTCGGGCAGTTTCAGCGTCATGCACATGACGGTGGCGCTCGCAATCGACGAATGGCTGCTAAGATGGCCCGCAAGATAGGGCCTGTGACCGCCACCTCGGCCAGTTGGAAGGTGATGGCACCCGGAACTGGCGCGGCGGCTGAAGATCGACATCTGGTTCTGCGATCCGCACGCCCTCTGGCAACGTGGCAGCAAAGAAAACACCAACGGCCTGCTTCGTTAGTTCATGCCCAAGGGCACCGATCTGAGCGACGCCAGCCAGACCTGGCTCAACGATGTCGCCGCATTGATGAATAACCGCCCGAGAAAGACACTGGGCTGGAGAACACCCGCCGAAGCCATGGCCGACGAAATCGTGGCCTTCAGATCAACCGTTGCACTTGAAACTTGAGTCCAAGCTCCCCGATCTTTGGACATGTCCGCCCGCGCGGGGATGAGCCGTTAATCATGTGGATGGTGCCAGCAGGCACATGCTGTTCCCCGCCCACGCGGGGATGAACCGCCGACCACAATCAGCGGTTGCGGGATTACCGACTGTTCCCCGCCCACGCGGGGAGGAACTGCAGTTGGTGTAAGACAAACGCACGCTCGTCTCAGTTTTCGCTATTCAACAATCCGTTAGGCCGTGAGAAGACCGCGCCACTCGGCGAGAGCGGCGGTGCGATTGGCTTTGAAGTCCCGTCGGCTGGAGGGCGTGCGTTCCCAGGTGAAATGATTATGGACCGAGGCATGAACGGTGGCGAAATTTTGCAGTTTCCGTGTACGACGAAAGCAGATCATCGCTTGCTCTGGTCTTCGGGACAGGCTGCGTGAGTTTCCTGCCGTATCCGGCAGCACCAGCCCGCAGTGGTGGGCTAGCCGGCGGCGGCGTCCGCCCCGATGGCAATGGCGGTAAATGCGAATACTTCAAATGCCGGGACTGAACACCTAGGTGTTTGGACTTGCGTCGCGGTCTCGATGCGCCTTGATCTTTAGCCCTTGTCCAAAGACAACGATTTCATAAGCTGGGAGCACCTATTGAAGGAGAGCGTGATATGACGACAGAACTTAGCATCGTTCCAGCGCGACGTGGGCGGGCCGTCCATCTGGCAAAAGGCCAGGCAATCCAGATCATCAATACTCATGGTCATCAGGTCGTCGACACATGGTGCTTCATGGCCGACGATCTCTCGGAGTACTTGTCGATGGAACACTTGCACGCCAGCTTGCAAGGGATTTTCCCAGCCAAAGGCGATGCCCTTGTGACGAACCGACGTAGGACGATTCTGATCCTGGAGGAAGATACTTCTCCCGGGCGTCACGACACAGTCATAGCGGCGTGCGATGTGCATCGCTATGCTGCGCTAGAGCAAGTCGCCGTTCATATGATTCAGGCTTCCCATCTTGGACGGTTTCTGATTCCCTGATCTTTCCAGATATAGGGGATCGAGATGGGCAAATCACATCCTATGGAGCTTCGCA
>NZ_JAFCTX010000084.1:0-4467 GCF_049896245.1 Cypionkella sp. TWP1-2-1b2
CGCGCCAACCTCTGCCCCGATGATGTGGCGCAGTTGGTTTTCATCCTGAGGGGTGGGTACAACGATGGCTTGTGTCAGCCCCCAGCGCTCCTCAAGCGCGCGTTCCAGTTCGACACAACGTGACAGGCGGGTTGTGACGCGGATCTGAACGGTTCCATCCAGCCGCGCCGCAGACAGAATTCGCAGAACGCGTGACCTGTTCATGCCAACCTTGTTGGCCACTTCGTCCTGGGTCAACCCCTCGACATAGTAAAGCCAGGCGATCCGCGTCTTGACGTCCTCTGATACCCCGGCGTCGCTCACGCAGTCCCTCCGTGCTGTGTGCGGCCAAGCCCGCATCGATGCCAACAGCTTGAAAGGTTCGCGGACAGACTGCAAGGAGGTTCCTGCCGCCAGACCTGTGCGGTTGCGGAATTCACGCGGTCTGTACCGAACAGGTCCGCATGAATGCCAGCGTTTCAGGCAGCGACACGACCCCGGCCTGACTGCCGAGTCCGGTAGCGTTCAGCGCCGAAGATGCCTGTGCCAGGCGAACCGACTCCTGCGGTGACATTCCGTTCAGCAGACCTGCGGCAAAACCCGCATTGAAGACGTCGCCGCAGCCGCAGGTGCACCGCACATCCACGGCGAAGGCCGGAATACGGAAGGTCAGGCCCGTGCGGTCCCGGTAATAAGCCCCGTCTGCCCCAAGGGTAAAGACGCAGGCACCAGCGCCACGGGCGATAAAAAAGGTGGCCATCTGATCAAGATCGGTCAGCCCGGTCAGTGCGTGCGCTTCCTCAACCGACGGGATGAAATAGTCGGTATAGGGCAGCACGGCATCAATATCCGGCAGGTCGCTTGCGGACCCGGCAAAGATATCGACAGTGGTAATGCAACCGCGTGCCTTGGCATGGGCCATCAGGGCGGCATTGCGCGGCCCGTCCATCGCATCCATCAGACCGACGCCGCCCATATGGAACACCCGTGTGTCGGTGATCCGGTCGAAATCGGCAGGCTCGACCACGAAATGCCCGGTAGCACCCTTGACGTGCAGGGCAGGGCGCGATCCGTCCAGACGCGTCAGAACGATTGACGACGATGTCGGCACCCCTTGCAGTCGTTGCAGACCCGAGGTGTCGATACCAAAACCCTCCAACCGGGTGACGGCCCAGTCCCCCATCATGTCGCAGCCATAACCGCCGACCGCGAGTGTTCTGAGACCAAGTTTTGCCGCAACGATGGCCGCAGTGCCGGCGGCCCCAGATACGGCCAGGGTGATTTCGTCGACAAAAGATGTGCCACCACCCGGCGGGATATCTGAGACCGGCCAGCCGAGACAATCGAAGGTGTAAAAACCGACGGAAACATAGTCGTAGCGCATGGTACCCTCCCTGGCGACACGGGGCCAATATGCCTGAACATTTGGCAACATGTCAATGTAAGTGATCGAAAGCGTTCACATGGTCAGCCGTAATGACCTTCAAGAGAAGCCCGCAGAGGATCAATTATCTGCATTCAGCGGAAATTCACACCGTTTTTAATTTGCGCATTTGTAAATTTGAATATATATTTGTTTTGAAAATAAAGGAGTGCTTTGATGAAGGCTGCGATCCTGTACGCTCCGCACGACATGCGGCTGGCCCTGAGGGATGATCCGGTTCTGGAGCCGGGGGATCTGATTCTGCGCGTCAAAGCAACCACGATTTGTGGCACCGATATCCGGGTGTACCGCGGGCGCAAGACGGCTGGTATCCGCTATCCTTCGGTGATCGGGCACGAATTTTCTGGCGAGATCATCGCGTCGGGCGGCTCTGAAACCTACACCCCCGGTCTGCGGGTTGGTGTTTGCCCGGCCATTCCCTGCGGGCGCTGTACGCAGTGCCTGAGGGGTCTTGAAAACCTGTGCCCCGACCTTCAGGCCATCGGATATGAGATTGATGGCGCCTTCGCCGAGTACATCCGGATACCGGCGCGTGCCGTTGAGCTAGGAAACGTTCATGTACTGTCGGACACCGTTACAGATTGCGATGCGGCGTTGATCGAACCCTTTGCGTGTGTGCTGAACGGTCAGAACAAGGTGGGGCTGCAGCAGGGCGATAAGGTCGTAATTCTGGGTGCTGGACCCATCGGCGCGCTGCATGTCAAGCTGGCGCGCCTGCGGGGTGCATCCCGGGTGATCGTGAGTGAGCCGAACGCGGCGCGGCGCGCGGCAGCATTGCAGGCGGGGGCCGATGTGGTGATCGACCCAAGCGCGGTCGACCTGCGGGCAGCGGTGCGCAGCGAAACCCGGGGGCAAGGGGCCAATGTGGTGATCTGCGCCATCGGTATTCCGTCACTCGCGGCGCAGGCGGTCGGGCTTGCGGCCAAGGGCGGGGGGATTAGCCTGTTTGCGGGCTTCAGCAACGGTGAATTGGGCACGCTTGATGTCAACGCGATCCACTATGACGAATTGCGTGTGACGGGGTCGTTCGGCCTGTCGCGCCGGGACTATGAGGATGCCCTGAACATGGTGACCGACGGGCGGATCGACCTGCGCGACATGGTCACGCACCGGTACGGCCTGCAAGAGGTCGCCGCCGCCTTTGCCATGGCGGAAAGCGGGGCCGCGATGAAAGTTGCCATCACCGATGTCTGACATCGAGGCGTGGGATGTTGTCATCATCGGTGGTGGCATCAACGGATGCGCCACGTTCCGCGACCTTGCCTTGCAGGGGGTGCGGGTGCTGCTGCTGGAACGGGGTGATTTCTGTTCCGGCGCGTCGGCGGCGTCATCTCGGTTGATGCATGGTGGACTGAAGTATCTGGAAACAGGCGAATTTAGGCTGGTGCGCGAGTCACTGGTGGAACGCAACATGCTGCTGGCCACGGCCCCGCATTATGTGCAGCCGCTGGAATGCGTGGTGCCGGTGAAATCCGTCTGGGGCGGAATTGTCGGGTCTGCGGCGCGGTTTCTGGGGATCAGGACAAAGATTGCAGACCGTGGCTATGCGATCACGGCGGCAGGGTTGATGCTGTATGATCTTTATGGGCGCGCGCTGCAGTCGATGCCCGGGCACCGCATGCTGCGCCGTCATGGGTTGCATCGCCTGCTACCAGACCTTGCCGCCGACATTTCCGGCGCGGGTGTGTATTACGAGGGCCATATCACCCATGCCGAGCGGTTGGGGCTGGAACTGGTGCTGGACGGCGAGGCTGCAAATCCGTCTGGGCGGGCCGAAAACCACGCCGAAGTGGTGCAGGTGGCCGACGGTATTCTGACTTGGCGCAGTGCCCGCAGCGGGCAGCGCAGGGCCCGGGCGCAGGTGATCGTCAACGCGGGCGGCGCGTGGATCGACAGCGTGAACGGGGCGTTGGGGTTGCCCACGCAGTTGATGGGCGGCAGTCGCGGGTCGCATCTGGTGGTGGACAGCCCGGCGCTTTTGCGCGCTCTGAACGGCCGGATGATCTATTTTGGCACTCCGGACGGGCGGGTTAATCTGCTCTATCCCTTTGCGGGCAAGGTGCTTGTCGGGGCCACCGACATCAAACACGCCAACCCGGATACGGCGCTGTGCAGCGATGACGAGGCGGAGTATCTGTGCCGCGCCGTGGCCGAGGTGTTCCCGGATATTCCGATCCGCCCCGAACAGATCGTTTGCCGGTTCTGCGGCGTCCGTCCCTTGCCCCGTTCGGATGGTGTGGTGGCATCAGTCACTCGCGACCATTCGATCGTCACGCTGACGCTGCCGGGGGGTGCGGCGCTCGTGCATTGCCTGATCGGCGGCAAATGGACAACCTTCCGCGCCTTTGCCGAACTTGCAACTGACCGGGTGCTGGCCGATCTGGGGCGGGGGCGGACGGTCTCAACCGCAGGGCTTGCCATCGGCGGCGGGCTTGGGTTTCCTCGCGATGTGGCCGGGCGGCAGGCGTTGGTGGGGCAGCTTGCGGGTCTGGGCGGGGTGACGGTGGATCGCGCCGATATTCTGCTGTCGCGCTACGGCACGCGGGCCGGGGCGTATCTGGCAACGCTGGCCGGGGCGGGCGAAGAAATGCTGGACAATATCAGCGATTTTGCGACTGAGGAAATTCGCCACATTGCCCGGACCGAACGCGTCACAGGCATCGACGACATCCTGTTCCGCCGCACCCTGATCGGCCTGACCGGGCGCGACACCGCACCAGTGCGCGCCGAGATTGCCGCGCTGCTAACCTGATCAGGGCGGTCCTGCGCCGGTCAGGACGCAGGCTTTTTCCCGAGCGCCACGGCCAGAATGATGATGCCACCGGAAACCATCATTTGCTCGCTGACGTCCAGCCCCATGATGATCAGCCCGTTATTGATCGTGCCGATCAGCAGCGATCCGGCGAAGGTGCCCAGAATGGTAAGTGTCACATCCCGGAAGGTGATAGGGCTGTTTCGTGAACAACTCCGGCTTAAGTTTGTGCCAGTCCTTCATCGCCTGCAAGGGTGTCTTGCTGCCAAGGGCTGACTGCGGCAGTTGCTGA
>NZ_JAFCTX010000085.1:0-4233 GCF_049896245.1 Cypionkella sp. TWP1-2-1b2
GCCACCCATAACTCAGCATAGCGATCAAAACTGATCCGGGTCGCCTCTAAAGCCGCAGACGCGAGGTTCTGCGCCGCGTCAACATGTAGGCCGACCGGACTAAAAGGGATAAGCCTTTCACTGTCTTATGAGGGATTGGTCAAAAAATATTGATCTTTGACCGGATTTTGCGCCTTTGCGTTCAGCCATGCTGCCCCGTATCGATTACGGGGCGGCGGTGGCAAAGTGGCACTGTAGCCGCCTGTGCGATGCCGATGACATAGCTTTTCTGCGAGCCGTTGTCATGGTCTGGGGTAGGGCGCAGGGGACGCCACCAGTTGCAATTAGGGAACCAGAACGCCGCCAGCTTGTTGGTGACGCAGGATGATAGCACGAAAGGAATACCAGATGGATACAGCATGGATCGTTCCGATGCTGGCGCTTTGCACGCTTGGGGCCGTTTGCATCTTTGCTTTGATCAGCAAAGAGCGGACGGAGGAACGCAAGCACGACCCGTTTGCCCCGAAATCGACTTTGGCCAAGGATGGTCCGCAGGGCGGAGTTGCCTTTCTGATGCCGCTGGACGAGCGCGTGCCACGCAATCTGAATGTAGCCCCAGTTCTGGAATAAAATGTTCTCGAATACGGCGTTATGAATAAAAATCGGGGCTGGCGGCGTATGCCACCAGCCCCGATTTTTGCGCGACGATAAGGATTAGTTCCGCGCTTTATCAACCATTTTGCCTTTGGAAATCCACGGCATCATGTCGCGCAGCTTTTTGCCGACCAGTTCGATCTGGTGTTCGTCGTTCGAGCGACGCGAGGCTTTGATCGTCGGCTGGCCAACAGTGTTTTCCAGCATGAAATCGCGGACGAATTTGCCGGACTGGATGTCGGACAGCACGGCTTTCATGCGGGCTTTCGTCTCGTCATACGGCAGGATGCGCGGACCCGAGACGTATTGGCCGTATTCTGCGGTATTCGAGATCGAGTAATCCATGTTGGCGATGCCGCCTTCATAGATCAGATCGACGATCAGTTTCACTTCATGCAGGCACTCGAAATAGGCCATTTCCGGCTCGTAGCCAGCTTCGACCAGAGTCTCAAAGCCCATGCGGATCAGTTCAATCAAGCCACCACAGAGAACGGCTTGTTCGCCGAACAGGTCGGTTTCACATTCTTGACGGAAGTTGGTCTCGATGATGCCGGAGCGACCGCCACCGATACCTGAGCAATAGGACAGGCCGATTTCCATCGCCTTGCCGGTTGCATCGGTATGTACCGCGACAAGGCAGGGCACGCCGCCGCCTTTGGTGTATTCGCCGCGCACAGTGTGGCCGGGGCCTTTGGGGGCCATCATGATGATGTCGACGCCCTTCTTCGGCTCGATCAGGCCGAAATGGATGTTCAGGCCGTGGGCGAAGGCAATCGCCGCACCTTCACGGATGTTGTCGTGGACATATTTCTTGTAGGTCTCAGCCTGCAATTCATCGGGCATGGTGAACATGATCAGGTCGGCCCAAGCGGCGGCTTCGGCGATGCCCATGACCTTCAGGCCTTCGCCTTCAGCTTTCTTGGCGGAGGGCGAGCCTTCGCGCAAAGCCACAACAAGGTTCTTCGCGCCCGAATCGCGCAGGTTCAGCGCATGGGCGTGGCCTTGAGAGCCGTAGCCGAGGATGGCTACTTTTTTGTCTTTGATGATGTTCACATCGCAGTCACGGTCGTAATAAACGCGCATTTGGGCGCTCCTTCTTGGTTTGATGAGCGCAGCATAGGGATTTCCACGGTGTTTCGCGTGCATTGTTTGACTATATTTGCGGTTTGGTGGATGGATCATGCGCGCCATTATAGATCGGTGATAAAATCATGCAGCTTGATGAGGCCGACCGTCGGATTTTGCGTCATCATCTTAGCGAACCTGCGTTAACGCGCAGCGCACTTGCCGAGCGGGCCGGGGTGACGCAGGCCACCTTGTCGCGGCGGTTGGAGCGGTTGGCGCAGGCCGGGGTGATCGGGGTGGCGCAGGCGCGGATTGATTGGCGCAAACTGGGCTATGAGGTGGAGGTTTCGTTGCGCTTCACGCTGGATAAAACCAATCCGCGCGCGTTTGACGAGTTCATTGCCGCCGCGCGTGAGGTGCCGGAAGTGGTGGCGATTGAGACGTTTTTGGGTCGGGTCGATGTGCGGCTGAATGTGATAGCAACGGATATGGCGCAGTATCAACAGGTGTATCGGCAGCGGATTCTGGCTTTGCCGCATATCTCTGAGGTCGATGCGCTGATGTTGATTGCGACGATCAAGGATTCGGAAGGGTTGCCGTTGTGATGGATCTGGATGATCTGGACCGTGCGATTTTGCGCAGCCTGTCGCTGGATGCCGGGGTCTCGGCGGGGGAATTGGGGCGGCGGTTGGGCTTGTCGCAGCCTGCGACGTGGCGGCGGGTGAAGCGGCTGGAGGCAGCGGGGGTGATCGCGGGCGCGCGGGTGGACGCGGACCGCGCGGCGTTGGGCTTTGGCGTGACGGTGTTTCTGGGGGTGAAGCTGGCCACCAAGGGCCGGGTTTCGCTGGAGGATTTTGAGCGGGCGGTGATGGCTATTCCAGAGGTGCAGGTGGTGCAGCACGTTTTGGGCCTGTTCGACTACCGGTTGCGGGTGGTGGCGCGGGACATTGCGGATTTTGAGCGGGTTTTGCGCCGTAGGATCATGACTCTGCCAGGGGTGGGGCAGGTGGAGGCGAATGTTTTGCTGACCGAGGAGCGGCGGCCGGGGCCGTTGGGGTAGCGGGTTTTCAAGATTTTCCGAAAGCAGTCTTCTGTGAAAAGCACGAAGGAGGTGTCGGTTTTCGCGCTGCTCTGGCGGAAATTGGCGCTAGATTGCGGGCAAAGCTTTGCAAGGAGTGCTGCGATGAAACTGCCACATGCCTATGTTGACCCGGATGGTTTGGAAGAATTCTCGGTGGTGTTCACCGATCGGTCTTTGAACCACATGTCGGCGAAGTTTCAGGGGGTGATGCGCGAGGTCTCGGGGCTGCTGCGCGAGGTTTATAACGGCGCTGCGGTGGCTTTGGTGCCGGGAGGCGGCACTTATGCGATGGAATCGGTGGCGCGGCAGTTTGGTCAAGGCTCGGCTTTGATCATCCGCAATGGTTGGTTTTCATATCGCTGGAGTCAGATTTTTGAGGCGGGGGGATTTGCGGAACCCACAGTTGTGATGGCGCGGGCGAGCGGGAACGGTGCGCAGGCGGCATATGCTCCGCCTGCGGTCGAGGAGGTTTGCGCGAAGATTCGCGAGATGCGCCCGGATGCGGTGTTTGCGCCGCATGTCGAGACCTCCAGCGGGATTATCCTGCCGGATGATTACATCGCGGCGGTGGCTTCGGCGGCGCATGAGGTGGGCGCGCTGATGGTGCTCGATTGCATCGCGTCGGGCTGCGTTTGGGTGGATATGCAGGCTGTTGGGGTGGATGTGCTGATCTCGGCCCCGCAGAAGGGCTGGTCGGCGTCTCCGGCGGTCGGGATCGTGGTGATGAGCGCGCTTGCGGAGACGCGGTTGGCGGAAACCACGTCGAACAGTTTTGCGCTGGATTTGAAGAAATGGCGCAGCATCATGGCTGCTTATGAGAGTGGCGGCCACGCCTATCATGCCACGATGCCGACGGATGCGATCGTGGGGTTCCGCGATGCGATGTTGGAAACCCGCGCGATGGGGTTTGCCGAAGCGAAAGCGGCGCAGTGGGAGTTGGGGAGCGCTGTGCGGACGATTTTGGCCGAGAAGGGCGCGGCTTCGGTTGCGGCGGCAGGGTTTCAGGCTCCGGGTGTGGTGGTGAGTTTCACCGAAGATCCGGCGGTGCAGAATGGCGCGAAGTTCCGCGCTTTGGGGATGCAGATTGCTGCCGGGGTGCCGTTGCAGGTCGGCGAGGGAGAGGCGTTCCGCACCTTCCGGCTGGGGTTGTTTGGATTGGATAAGCTGGCGGATGTGGCGGCGACTGTGGCGCGGTTGCGGCGCGGGGTGGATGCGGTTTTGTGAAGCGCTGATCTGCTGTTACAGCTGCATTTTTTCCCCGCTGGGAACGACTTGTGGTTAATGGCAGATTTTTGGCGGTTTCATACAATATCTTGTGGTTTTTTGGGATCGTCACGGCTCTGTTGCACAAATCAGCCTGAGGTCGAGTTTTCCCTTCCGCTGGACAGAGTCATCCCACACGTTGAGTTTGCGGCGTTCCAAGTGCCGTAAATCGGTTCAGGATCGCCGCCCTG
>NZ_JAFCTX010000086.1:0-3284 GCF_049896245.1 Cypionkella sp. TWP1-2-1b2
CATAGGTTTGTCATTTTTCCATCTGGCTGGCATGAGTAGAACAATACCAGAACATTTTAAGTTGGCAAGCCGCGTCGCACTACATCATGTGCCGCCGGATCAAAGGGGATAAGCCTTTGACCGACTTATGAAGAGGATAGACGCCGGCGAGATTAGCGGCAGTCGCGACCCAATAGGCATGATTAACGCCTACAGCGATTATGAAATGATGTTGATCGCCCGCCAACTTGACGCGAAAGTGCGCGAAAGGCGTTTAGCAGGGCTTTTGTCCAGCCTTAGCTCGGGCGATACGAACCAAGTTGAAGCCGACATTCGACAATACATCACCGAGAACAATCTGATCGTGGAACCGGGCTCTGACAAATGGCGCGAACTCGCGCACGTCATCACACGTGCTGAGATACAGGCACTTAAACGCACAATAGAGCGCGATGCGGGTGACTACTCCGGCCAACCCAGCGACCCTATTGTTAAGCCGCCTGCGCCAGAGGATGCCGCAGTTCCGGTAAAGATTTCGCAGCTTTGGATCGACTATCTTAGTAGCCGAGTGCAGGCCGGATTTATCAAGGACGGGGGCAGGCGTCAGGAGCCCGTCATTCGCAGCCTGCGAGGCTTTCTCAAGCATGACGACGCCCGGCGGGTGACGAAAAAAGATCTTCTTGGGTGGCGCGATCACCTGATGACTGAGGTCAAGCTGGCAGCAAAAACGGTGAGCGACATTTACCTGTCGACCGCGCGTTCGCTATTCGCTTGGGCGCATGAAAACGAACGCCTACCTGAGAACGTTGCAGAAAAGGTCAGACAGCCAAAGCCTCGCAAAGTCGATGGGCGCGAAAAAGGTTACACCGACGCTGAAGCCGTCGCTGTGCTGCGCGCGTCACGGTCGCATGTGCCCAGACCAAATCGGTTCGACTATGTAAGAGAGACTGCGCACACAACGGCTGCAAAGCGTTGGGCGCCGATCCTTGCGGCCTTCTCTGGCGCGCGTATCTCGGAGATTACGCAACTTCGCAAAGAAGATGTGCGCAACGAGGGTGAACGATGGATTGCGCGAATTACACCGGATGCGGGCAGCGTCAAGTCTGGCGGTTATCGTGATGTTCCGTTGCACCAGCAGATCATAGATCAAGGCTTTATTGAGTTCTTGGACGCTGCGAATGAAGGGCCGCTGTTTCACGGCTCCAAAGATCCCACGAAGTTCGCCAGCGCAGCGCAGGGTATATCCGATGAAGTTGCGAAGTGGTTGCAGAGCCTTAAATTAGTGCCGGTGGGCGTGAGGCCCAACTACGGTTGGCGGCACCGCCTTAAGACCCAAGCACTTGATTTAGGTTTAACCATGCGCGTTATCGACGCGATGCAAGGCCACTCTGGCCGAACCGCCGGCGAGAACTATGGCGACGTTACGATTATCGCTAGAGCGCGGGTTATCAACGCCCTGCCCTTCTATGATCTGACTGAACGCGAAAACTAACCTTCTCGAAGCGCCACTCCGAACCGATGAGCGCGACTAGCCGGGTTGCACTCCAGCGGCAAACTCTGGTCTTCTGAACGTCCAGGCCCTAGACCGCCCCGACGTGCGGCATGATCTTAGGGCTGCAAATGATGAAGGCAGAATGTGATGACCATTGATCTCGCGGCGCTTCAGCATGCCCTGAACCTTCTGCCCGACCAGCACCGTGGGCCGGCGGGCGTGGCAGGGGTGGTCAAAGATGGGCAGGTGGTTGGTCGGCGGGCCTGGGGATATGCCGATATGTATCGTCGCCTGCCGATGACAGCGCAAACCCGATTGCCGATCTGCTCTATCTCCAAGCATCTCACCTGCGCCGTGCTGCTGGATCTGTTTGGCGATCCGTCAGCCCTCGACCCGTTGTTGCCCAACCTTCTGCCCAACTACCAGTTGCCGCTGCCCACAGTCGCGCATCTCTGCCACAACCAGTCCGGCCTGCGCGACTACTGGGCTCTGACGGTGCTACATGGTGCGGAACCCGAGGGGTTGTTCACCGAAGCCGATGGGTTGCGGCTCCTTGGCCAAGCGCAGTCTGGGCACTTCCCACCGGGGGCACATTACTCCTACAGCAATGGTAACTTTCGTTTAATCGCCGAGTTGATCAGCCGTGCCTCTGGCCGCGATTTCGCAGACGTCTTGCAAGAGCGGGTCTTCGCGCCTGCGGGCATGGACACAGCCGAGCTGGCCCCAGACACGCGGTATCCGCTGGACGGCGTTATAGGCTACGAGGGCAATGATGATGTAGGTTTTCTACCTGCGAAAAACGCGATCCACTGGCACGGCGACGCGGGGGTTTCGGCGTCGCTGGCAGATATGCTCGCGTGGGAAAACCACATCGACACCACTCGTGATGACCCGAACAGCCTCTACAATCGTCTATCCGTGCCGACCTCCTTCGCAGATGGCACCCCGGCTGGCTACGGCTATGGGCTGCGCCGCGACGTTCTCGCAGGCTTCGATGTGACGGGCCACGGTGGCGCTCTGCGTGGCTTTTCCTGTTTCCGCATGCATGTGGCCAGTGAGCGCCTCTCCATCGTGGTGATGTTTAACCACGACTCCAACGCCATGCGCGCTGCTTGGTCACTCATGGAGGCGGCGCTTGACTGCGCCATCACCACCGCAACGGAGCCGGTCAGTGGCTGGGACGGGCTGTGGATGGATGACCGCCAGAGCCTCATGCTACGCACGACCGAACTGCCCGCAGGTGTCAGGCTTCACTATGCGCCGACACCCGCGTTGCTGTCCATTGACTCGGACGGCAGCGCGCGAGGTCTGGGTGTGAGTTTGCGGAAGGAGGACACCCATCTTCTTATGCAGCGCCCCGGCGAAAACCTTGAGGTTCAAGCGCGACCTCTGGTTCCAGTGGAATGGGCGGATGGCGCCAGTATCGCTGGCCGTTTTCAGTCTGATGAGATCAACGCGGGGCTAGAAATCATCTCGCGCGACGGCGCTACATATGTGGTGTTCGACGGGATGCTCGGCCAAGGACCGATGGAGCGGATGTATTCTTTGGCAGAGGATATTTGGTTGATTACAACCCGCCGCTCGATGGACGCCTCGGCACCCGGTGAGTGGACGGCGCAGTTTTGGCGTGAAGGCAAAGAACTGCACCTCATGCTCGGATGCTGGCTTGCGCGCAAAATTCCTTATCGGCGCATCGGGGCTCTGTTGCACAAATCGTGAGGGATTCCCTGCGTGACTGCAAGGTGTTAGTCGCAGGGTATGAGCAAACCTGCACCTCCGACCTACCGCACGACGAACTGGCGCTCTTACAACG
>NZ_JAFCTX010000087.1:0-3033 GCF_049896245.1 Cypionkella sp. TWP1-2-1b2
GTTGTAAGAGCGCCAGTTCGTCGTGCGGTAGGTCGGAGGTGCAGGTTTGCTCATACCCTGCGACTAACACCTTGCAGTCACGCAGGGAATCCCTCACGATTTGTGCAACAGAGCCCCGTGCCTATCCAAATGGAGAGCTGCGTTCGGCCGTCTATCTTATGTTGCGGGTTCGGGATGCAGGTCCGGGGCTTGTCATAAGTAAGACCTCTATAACTTCAGGGCCATCGGTCGGCAGCGTTCGAGAATATGCGGGCATAGACGGTTGCCTACAGCTTCACCTCAAGGTGCATTTGCAGGGGCATCGACTTGAGTATTCCGACACCGGCACACCGAGCGAAACCAGAATGGGTGCCGATAGGGGTTTGGTTAAAGGACAGAATGGGGCGGTGTGGGATATCGGTCTTTGCAACCGCGTTTCAGCGGCGCTGAACCGGCGGATCCGCAAGCGCGCTGTAGGTAAGCTCAATTCCGTCAGTGTCTTGCCGGGTGCCGCGGCGTTGTGGCATTCGGGTGAGGCTTTGTATCTGTGGAGCCGCGCATCCACCCCGGATGCCTTCATGTGCAAATGATTGGGTGGGGGTCGCAGGCAGCGCGAATCTTGGGCTGCGCTTGCAGTGTTGCCTTCGCCAGACTGTAACAATTCCTCAGAAAATCGGCAAATGCTGTGCAGAATAGACCAATCTGGCCGAACGCCTCGGTGTGGGCTGTGCTCTGGGTCGCAAGTGCAATTTCCGCAAGACCTTAACAAATCCTTACGGCCTCCATCTAACATATTGAAATCACTCGACCCATAGAACAGTCCCGACTCGGGACCATACCCAACACATATATTTCAACCGCCTGTCACAGATGCGAGATCAGATGATTTTGTCTTTTCCCGAACCTGCGTCATCTTGTTTTCAAAGCTTCAGAGGAGACCGCAATGCCCCCCCTTCCCGAATACACCCGTGCCGACATCACCCCGCAACACCTGCTCCTGAACCGCCGAGCCCTGATCGCCGGAGCCGCCGCCCTCAGCGTGGCAAGCCCCGCCCTCGCCCAAACCAGCCTCTATTCCACCGATGAAGCCCCGAATAGTTTCGAGGACATCACCACCTACAACAACTACTACGAATTCGGCTACGACAAGGCCGACCCCGCCGCTTATGCCGGCAAGCTGAAAACCGACCCGTGGTCTGTCACGGTGGACGGTCTGGTGGACAACCCCGGCACCTACTCTCTGGCGGACCTGATCGCAGGCCAACCGATCGAGGAGCGCATCTACCGTTTCCGCTGTGTGGAAGCATGGTCGATGATCGTGCCGTGGCAGGGCTTCCAACTGTCCGGCCTGCTGCAAAAGCTGGGGGTGAAGCCGGAAGCGAAATATGTGGCGTTCGAAACCGTGGTCCGTCTGGATGAGATGCCCGGCATCAACGGCGGCATGATCGACTGGCCCTATCGGGAAGGTCTGCGGCTGGACGAAGCGATGCACCCGCTGACCCTGATCGCGACGGGTCTCTATGGAAAACCGATGCCGAACCAGAACGGCGCGCCGATCCGGCTGATTGTGCCGTGGAAATATGGCTTCAAATCGGTGAAAGCTATTGTTCGGATTTCTTTGGTGGCCGAGCAGCCGGTGACAACATGGAACACCCTCGCCGCCAATGAATACGGCTTTTATGCCAACGTGAACCCCGAGGTCGATCACCCCCGCTGGTCTCAGGCTTCCGAACGCCGCATTGGTGGGGGTCTGTTCGCGGGGCGGATAGATACGGTGAAGTTCAACGGCTACGGCGATCAGGTCGCCAGTCTGTATGCTGGCCAAGATCTGACGCAGGATTACTGATGCTGAACGCGATCAACCAAACCGCCCGCCGCATCCCGGCCTATACAATATATATATCTGGCGTGGCGCTGGCGATTTGGGTGATCTATGCGTCGCTCTCTACCCCTGACCCGGCGAAGGTCTTGGAGCGCACACTCGGCACGCGCGGACTGCAAATCCTGATCGCCACGCTCTGCATCACCCCGCTGCGCTGGTATGGGGTGAACCTTCTGAAGTTCCGTCGCGCCTTAGGGCTGATGGGCTTCATGTTCATCGCTCTACATCTGATGACATGGGTGGTGCTGGACCTTGCGCTGCGCTGGTCGGAGATTTTCATCGAGCTGACCAAGCGGCCATTCATTATCGTGGGGATGCTGGCGTTCGTGGCGCTGGTTCCTCTGGCGGTGACGTCCAACAACGCGATGGTGAAACGACTCGGCGCATTGCGATGGAAACAGCTGCATTGGCTGGCTTATCCGGCGACTTTGGCCGGTGCGGTGCATTTTGTGATGATCGGGAAGGTCTACACGCTGGAATCGGCACTTTATCTTGCCGCTGTGGCGGGACTTTTGCTCGCCCGCCGACTCAAAGCGCGGAAAAAAGCGCTGCAAGCCGCCTGAGTCGTGACGCAGTGCAGCGACCAGAGGTAAGATTGTTGCGCCAAAGGGGGGTGTTCGCGGAGGAAGCTTCCGCCAACCTCCAGAAATTGCAGATAAATTCACAAATCTGTAAAAAAGTGAGTTGAGAGGTGTTTTTTGCTATTGCGGCTTCCGGCGACTAACCCTAAACACCGCCTTACCGAAGCGAAACAGTGACGGTGACGAAACGAAACAAAGCGTAAGCGGTTGTTAAGGTTCGGAAAATCTGAAGATAAGGCCTTCGACGAAGCGCTAAGAGTTTAGCGCCCGTTGGAATTTTTGTCGGAAGATAGCTCTTTGAAATTGGTATAAGTTGAAGGGATATGTGGGCGGTTTGGGCGCATCGGCGTCGAAATTGTTAGCATATCTGGGCTAGTAGGGAATTTGCAGCAATGCGAGCTACCGATGATCTAGTTAAAGCTTCACGGTTTGTGGGTTCTTGTTTCTTTGGAAACACGAGCACATGAATTGAGAAAGACCTTGTTCTTAGGAGCAAGGCAGATGTGCGAAGGTTCGACGTCAAGAACTGTAGAGATACAGTTTCAACTTGAGAGTTTGATCCTGGCTCAGAATGAACGCTGGCGGCAGGCC
>NZ_JAFCTX010000088.1:0-2820 GCF_049896245.1 Cypionkella sp. TWP1-2-1b2
CGTTGTAAGAGCGCCAGTTCGTCGTGCGGTAGGTCGGAGGTGCAGGTTTGCTCATACCCTGCGACTAACACCTTGCAGTCACGCAGGGAATCCCTCACGATTTGTGCAACAGAGCCCCACGGCACGCTAAAATGGCGAACAGCAAACCATAATGTTACTCACTCCGTCACGTTTTCCTTTTTTGCCCAAGCGTGGAATTTCGATAACATTTCCATTGTTATTGGTGCGTTTTAGGGTGGAGCGACTATGGTTTTGTTTGGGCCGGACTGGAGCTGAAATAGATAAGCCCTGCCATCAGTAAAAAATGGATCACCCGTCAAGTTCTGACCAAGAACTGGTGCCACAAGCTGGATAATTTGCGCTGAACTAATTAATCTAGTTTTCTGCAGATCAGCTATCAGAAGATCACGGTCTGCATCGATATTAGGGTCAATGCGATGGGTCAGGCCCCATTTCAACCCATCGTCAAAACTTGCGGTACCAACGAAGATGAGAAACCCGTCTGTAGTACGGAACTCCGTCTTCCAAAACCGAGCGTGGTGCCGTTGGCGCAAGCCTTTGTTCCGAGTTTCTGACTGAAAACCGTAATCATGGGGTTTGTCGTTCCAGAAGGCCGGCGTTACTGGCGCGGTGTCGTACTGATTATTAAACCAAATTGCAAAGGCGGCCTTCCACATCGTCGCGAAGGTTGGCCTATCCGCCAGATGCCAGCCAGCCTTTTCGAAAACCTGTAAGAACGTTGCTTCGTCGGGAGTGAGAACAATCAAGCTGATCGGTTCCTGAAGCGCGCCTACAATACTTTCAGAATAGTCAGGCAACAGCTTGGCTGCAAATGCGGTCTCGACCGGCTGATCGAGTTGTACCACGGTGTCAACGGATTTGACATTCAGCTTCTGATGGTAGTTTTCGACTGCGAACCAAACGGTGGCCACTGTACTGGCGAGAACACCAAGAGCGGTAGCGATATTCCAGGCTTTCGTCTGAAACTCGATCGCCTGCTTCGCTTTGGTGCGCAGCCACTCCGCCAGCGAAATTCCCAGAAGCGCCCAGAGAGCACCGACCAAATATCCGTTTAATACATCACTCAGATAGTGTTCGACAAGGTAAATGCGGCTCAGTCCGATCAAGAAAACGATAATCGCACCCGCAACAAACAAAACCCAAACCCGGGCAATCCGCTCACGGATCACCACATACGTCACAAATCCGAAAAACGCGACCGCCACAGCGCTGTGACCACTGGGGAAAGAATAGCTATTTTCGCCATAAACAGCCAACGCAGGTCTAGCTCGTGCAAATAGGTTTTTAAGGAGAATAACGGTTACCATATTGCCGATCAGGGCCATCCAAAGACCTGGAAGATAGTGGAGCCGATGACGGAGCCAGAGCAGCAACGAGACCGCAACGGTCAAGACCAAAACGACCAGCCAAGAGCCGAATGCCGTGACGACTGTAAAAAAAGAGGTGAGTGACGGGTCGCGGAATGCGGACATCAAATTGGCAAGGCGGACATCTACCTGAACTATTTGGCTTTGCGTCACATAGTCTAGGGTCGAGCTGGCGTAGAGCAGCACAAAATACCCAGTTGCAGCGCCTAAAAGAGTGGCCGGTAAGCCGGAAAACTGTTTTCGAGATATGCGGTTCTTCAAAAATCGAAACAGAACTTGGTGCCGCCCGACCAGGCTTCGAACATCGGGGTTTTCTCGGATGGCCTGCCCGACAGACCGTAAGACTGAGACAACAAACGGCACTGCTTGACGCAGCTTGACCCCAAGAAACCACAGGGTCACCACAACCAGCAGTACTGCCAGCGCAAACAATCCGGCCCGCGTCACAGCTGCACTGACAAAATCGAGGGCAGTGCCAAAAAAGTAGCCTACGCTGAGAACTGCAAGGGTGTAAGCAAGACCTCCGATGACATTCCATAAGAAAAAGCGCTTACGGGACATGCCGGACAATCCGGCCACAACCGGAACAATCGGTCGCAATGGGCCAAAGAAATGACCTAAGATGATGCTCGGCGCTCCGTATTTGGCTACGAAGCGCTTCCCATGATCCAAGTTCGCATTGGAGAAGATCCAGCGGCCTTCTTGAAATAGATGCCCTCCTCGCGCTCCGATCCGAAAGCTGACCTCCGCCCCCAAAATCGTTCCCACAGCTACGAACCAAACCATGTCGCCAAAATCATAAAGCCCTTGGGCTACCAGCGCTCCGCCAATGAGAACAACAATTGTGCCCGGCGCAAAAACGCTGGTCAGGATCAGCGCTTCGCCAAAGGCGATCAAGCCGATCACCCAGTAGCCCCAAAGACCCAGCGCTTGGAGCGACGGTAAAAGATGATTCATTGCTGTTTGCACGATGCTCTCGCTGTTATCTATCCAGGCATTGTGGCGTGCTGGCACATCATATCAAAAAATGCCTGTGATAAACCGGTCAAATCTTGTGTTCCGCATGTAGACTGTCGTCACGAAAGCTGTCGCAAGTGCTCCAGTCAAAGCTCCTCCGAGGACATCGCTTGCGTAGTGGGTGCCAATGTAAACACGGGAAAAAGCTACGACCAGCGCAGCCACACCAAACCCTGCCGCTCGTCGTGGCATCCCAGTACAGGCGAAGGTGAGGGCGATGGCGAAAGCCGCCGTTGCATGATCGGATGGAAAAGATGGATCAAGACTTGGCGCGGTTAGCAGCTTGGTGACGCCGACCGGCTCTGTTGCACAAATCGTGAGGGATTCCCTGCGTGACTGCAAGGTGTTAGTCGCAGGGTATGAGCAAACCTGCACCTCCGACCTACCGCACGACGAACTGGCGCTCTTACAACGC
>NZ_JAFCTX010000089.1:0-2793 GCF_049896245.1 Cypionkella sp. TWP1-2-1b2
CGCTGTAGATGCGCCGGTCTTCTTGCCTATAGAGATTGTGAACCCTGCCCGTGCAGAAGCCGCCAAGCCCACTTTGCCCAGCAATGTCTTGTCCGACGGCCAGATCGAGGTCGAGCTTGCGGGCGGGCATCGGCTTCGGATCCGCGGGGCTTATGATCCCGAAGCGCTGGCCCGGCTGATCCGCGGGCTTTCGGGATGATCCCGGTTCCGATGAACACGCAGGTCTGGCTGGCGGCCGGGGTGACGGACATGCGCAAGGGTTTTGCGGCACTTGCGGCCCAAGCCGAGCAGACGACGCAACAGAACCCGTTCAGCGGGCATATGTTTGTATTCCGAGGGCGGCAGGGCGATCTGATCAAGATCATCTGGTGGGATGGACAGGGGGCTTGCCTGTTCTCCAAGCGACTGGAGAAGGGGCGGTTTGTCTGGCCTTCGGCCAAGGACGGCAAGATCGCGCTGACCCCGGCGCAGTTGGCGATGCTGCTGGAAGGCATTGACTGGCGCTTGCCACAGCGCACGTGGCGACCTTTGACAGCGGGATAAATTGCGCGGTTTTGCGGTTTTTTGATTTCCGTAAAGGGCTTGTTTTGCTATACTTTCACCATGTTGGATGTCACCAAATCGCTGCCGGAAGACCCAGCGGAACTGCGGGCGTTCACCGCAGTTTTGCTGGCCGAATTGAAGTCGCAAGCGGTTCTGATCGCGAAGCTGCGGCACCAGTTGGCGGGCCAGCGCGCCCATCGGTTTGGGCCGTCGTCCGAGACATCCGGGCAGTTGCAACTGGCGCTGGAGATGAGTGAGGTCGCCATTGCCGCTCTGACCGCCAGACTGCGCCTGCCAGAGAACGCACCGGTCGATAAACCGAAGCGCAAACCGATCCCGGATCATATCCCGCGCGTGGAGGTCGAACTGACCCCGGTCAACACGGAGTGCACCCAGTGTGGTGGCAAGCTGCGCCGCTTGGGCGAGGATGTGACCGAAGAACTGGAATACGTCCCCGGCCGCTTTATCGTGAACCGCATTGTGCGGCCCCGGATGGCCTGCTCGGGCTGCGATTGCTTCACGCAAGCTCCGCTGCCAAGCCGCCCGATCGAGCGTGGGCGTCCCGGCCCCGGGCTGCTGGCCCATGTGCTGGTCAACAAGTATGCCGATCACCTGCCGCTGTATCGGCAAAGCCAGATATTCGAGCGCGACGGGCTCGACATTGACCGCTCGACGCTGGCCGACTGGGTCGGTAAATCCACCGCTTTGCTGGAACCGCTTGCCGACGCCATCCATTGCCCGGCAGGCGATGCATGCATCGCCGAGAGGGGGGCGGCATGTGCTGGCGGGGCAAGCGATCTTTGCTGACGACACCCCGGTGGCAATGCTGGCGTCCCGTTGCCCGGCAGGCGATTGCAAGCAATCGCCGAGAGGGGGCACTGGCAAGACCCAGGCCGCCCGGCTTTGGGCTTACGGCCGCGACGAACGCCCTTGGGGCAGCGCCATCCCGCCCGCCAGCTGGTATCGATTCTCGTCCGACCGCAAAGGCGAACATCCGAAGGATCATCTGGCGGGATATACCGGCTGGATGCATGCTGATGGTTATGCCGGGTTTGAAGATCTGTATCGCAATGGCACTATCCGCGAAGTCGCCTGCATGGCGCATGTCCGGCGCAAGTTCGTCGATGTCCACAAGGCGCAAGGCTCCGCCATCGCCGACGAGGCCATCCGGCGGATTGCCGAACTCTATGCCATCGAGAAGGCGGCTCGGGGCTTGCCACCCGACAAGCGGGTGGACATCCGACAGGCCGAGGCCAGACCAGTCTTCGACAGTCTGGAGGCCTGGCTGGATGCCCAACTGCATCACATATCTGGCAAAAGCCCTCTGGCCAGCGCGATCCGCTATGCCCTGACCCGAATGGCACGGATGCGCCCCTACCTCGATCACGGCATCCTGGAGGTCGACAACAATACCGCCGAACGCGCGATGCGTGCTGTCGCTCTGGGTCGCAAGAATTACCTCTTCGTGGGATCGCAGACCGGCGGCAAATCCGCCGCCATCGCCTACACCCTGATCGAAACCGCCAAGCTCAATGGCGTCGATCCTCAGACCTGGCTCGCCGACACCCTCGCCCGCATCCCAGACCACAAGATCAACCAGATCGACGAGTTGCTGCCCTGGCACTGGCGGACATCAGCATAAACGGAGATATTCCCCACATGAGCATTGCACGCCTGCACATTACCCTCGACGGGGTCGAACCAAGTGTTACGCGGACGCTTCTGGTGCCCGTCAACCTGCGACTCGACCGCCTGCATCTGGTCATCCAAGCGGCGATGGGCTGGGAGGATGCACACCTCTATGCGTTCCTGGCGGGCAACAAGCGGTGGTCACCTCCCGATCCCGGCTTCGACAATGACGCTCTGCCCGTTGCCACGGCCAGTCTGGCCGACATCACCGCTGCATCCGGCGCGGCACCGATCCGCTACATCTACGACTTTGGTGATGACTGGGTGCATTTGATCACGGTCCAAGCAACAGACGCAGCCGTTCCAGGCGACCTCTATCCAAAACTGGCCGATGCCTTGGGTCACTGCCCACCCGAAGATGTCGGCGGCCTTCCCGGATATCAAAACTTCCTCGAAGCACTCGCCGACAAACGGCATCCAGACCATCGTCATCTTACCGAATGGCATGGAGCGCCGTTCGACCCCAATGTCCCCGAAACCGACGAACTCAAACTCGCAGTCCTCAAGCTCGCGAAGAAGTGGAAGCCGACAAAAAAGTAGGCAGGTTCACCGGACGCTTAC
>NZ_JAFCTX010000090.1:0-2404 GCF_049896245.1 Cypionkella sp. TWP1-2-1b2
TGTCAATCAGCGTCGAATATTGAACAGGTAACAGCGTTCAATATTGATCAGTTTGGGCGCTGATTTTCTTGCGCTGTTTGAAGCGCCAGGAGTCATTTCCGGTTTCGAGAATGTCGCAGTGGTGAGTGATGCGGTCGAGGAGCGCGGTGGTCATCTTTGGGTCTCCGAAGACCGTGACCCATTCGGCGAAGCTGAGATTGGTTGTGATGATGAGTGATGTTTTTTCGTAGAGTTGGCTGATAAGGTGGAACAATAGGGCACCACCAGAGGCTGGGAATGGCAGATAGCCCAACTCATCGAGAATGACCGCGTCGATCTGGGTGAGTTGCTTGGCCAGATTTCCGGCTTTGCCCTGCGCTTTTTCCCGCTCCAGAAGATTGACCAGATCGACGGCGTTGTAGAAGCGTATGCGCTTGCCGTGATGGATGGCGGCGACACCGAGAGCGATGGCAAGATGGGTTTTGCCGGTGCCAGTTCCGCCAACCAAGATCAGATTGTGCGCCGTTTCCAGATAGTGCCCCTTGGCCAGCTGCTGGATGCGGGCACCGTCCAAGGGTGTTTCGCTCCAGTCAAAGGCTGTCAGATCACGATGGACGGGGAAGCGGGCAACCTTTAACTGGTAGCGCAGGCTGCGCGCCTGCCGATCGGCTTGTTCGGCATCCAGTAGCCGCAACAAAAGGGCCTCGAGCGAGAGGGTTTTGTTGCGCCGCGCTTCGGCTTGCAGTTCTCGCCAAGCGATTGCCATTCCGAACAATTGCAGGGACTTAAGCCGTGAGAAGTGATCGCTGTCAGGTGCATGATCAGACATGGCTGACCCCGCGCAACTCATCATAGCGGGCACAATTGGCGACAGGCTCCAGCAAAAGCACCAGCGCGTCTGGCGTTTCCATCAAGCTGGCGCGCGGCGGGCTGGTCAGGCGGCGGAGTTCATTCAGCACCACAGACGTGTTCAGATGTCCCTGCTCTTGCGCCAACTGGCAGGCCATATCCAGTGCCCCCAACCCTGTCTCGCGGGCAACCAGCAAAAGTTCTGCGAAGGCGCGATCCCCCTTGAGCTGTTTGAGCGCATGGGCCCGAACCGCTTCCACCGCAGGCGGCAACACCCAAGCGGTGAATGGTAGGCCATGCCGCAGCGCGCCGGGCTTGGTCTCCAGGATGGACAAATAGTGCCATGGCTCGCAAATCAGCTGGTTGCGCCCGAACTTGCGCTCATGCCGCGCGACAAGTTCGCCGCCAGCCACGACCTTGATGCCATGTGCGCTGATGCGGACCGAGACCACTTTGCCGACCCATTCAGCCGGAACGCTGTAACGATTGCGGTCTACTGACACCAAACAGGTGCTGGAGACGCGCAGAGGTTGTTCGATATAAGCATCAAACGGCATGCTGACCGGCTGCAGCATCGGCTGTTCCAATGCGAATATCTCGGCGATGGTGGCATCTTGAGTGGGATGACGGCGCGCGCCCAATTCCCGGCAGCGGGTGGCAAGCCAAGCGTTCAACGCCGCAAAGTCTGCAAAGCGTGGCGTGGGCGTAAACAGCCACTCCCGCACATTGCCGACCTGGTTCTCGATCTGGCCTTTCTCCCAACCTGAGGCAGGGGTGCAGGCAACAGGTTCAAACAGATAATGGCTGGCGAGTGCCAGAAATCGCCGGTTGAACTGGCGCTCTTTGCCCGCAAACACCGCATCTACAACCGTCTTCAGATTGTCGTAGATGACCTTGCGTGGCACGCCGCCAAAGAACGCGAAGGCCCGATTGTGGGCATCAAGCACCATCTCTTGCGCCTCGCGTGGATAGGCCACAACAAACATCTGACGGCTGTAAGCCAGTCTGAAGTGCGCCAGCTTGATCGTGGTGGTGGTTCCGCCCAGCACGACATGCTCATAGCTCCAGTCAAATTGCGCCACATCGCCGGATGCAAAGAACAATGGCACAAAGGCCTTCGTGCTCGTAGCCCGGCCCGCTTCAATCTTCCACTGCCGCACATGACGCTGAACGCTGTCATAGGCGCCGGCATACCCTTCGGCCTGAAGACATTCGAACAACCGACGCGCCGTCCGACGCCGCGCTTTGGGCAAAAGCCCATCACCGCGCAGCCACTCATCAAGACGGCCGCACCACGGCCCAAGCTGTGGCCCGGCTTGCGGCTTGCGCTTGTAAACTGGCTCAACCCCATCCTTCAGATATTTGCGAACGGTGTTCCGCGACAACTGCAGGGACCGCGCCAAGCCACTGATACTCTCGCCGTCCCGCAGCCCTCGTCGCCTGATCTTCCCAATCGTTTCCACGCATAACACTCCAGCTGCTCCCGCCTAAAAGCGGGATTGTTGCACGACTGGGGTGGTCAGTTTTGGACGCTGTTCCACCCCGTCAGCTGGTCACTTTTGCACGCTGTTTTACA
>NZ_JAFCTX010000091.1:0-2379 GCF_049896245.1 Cypionkella sp. TWP1-2-1b2
CAGGGCGGCGATCCTGAACCGATTTACGGCACTTGGAACGCCGCAAACTCAACGTGTCGGATGACTCTGTCCAGCGGAAGGGAAAACTCGACCTCAGGCTGATTTGTGCAACAGAGCCCTTTGCCATGCTGCCCACGTAAAAGGCCACCAAGCTGACCGATACCCTGACCGCGATCAAGGCGAACCTGCCGCCCGAAGGGGCGTCGGGCGCTGTGGTCTACTGCGCCACGCGCGGGACGACGGAAAAGGCAGCAGAGTTTTTGAAAGGCCAGGGGCCGGCGGCCGATTATTCCCGCGCCGGGCTGACATCCGAGCGCAAGCGCGAGGTTTGGGAGGCGTTTCGAGTAGCGAAGCGACATCAATGCCTTAAGCAAAGTTCCTCTGACAACACCGCATCGCCCGAACCGCTGTGACCGCGTGGCCGTCCGCCAGGTGGGCGGGAAAACCGCGGAGCTTCTAACCTCACGGTTCGGCCCACATCCGCAGGAGGTTTGCCCGGGTCTTGGTCAGTCGGTCGAGCTGGGCGGATTTACCCTCGCTTGCAAAGCAGGCCTCCACCGACTGGTCGAGGTCAAATAGGATCTCTCGCTGCGCGGCATCGCGGATCAGGCTTTGGGCCCAGCCGACCACCGCCAGCCGTTCCCCGCGGCTGACTGGCTCCACTCGGTGCAGGGTGGTGGCGGGATAGAGGATAAGATCACCGGCGGCGGGTTTGATGGCGCGGGCCTCGAACATGTCCTCGATCACCAACGCGCCACCGTCATAGCTGTCGGGGGCGCACAAAAACAGCGTGAACGACAAATCTGTGCGCACTCCCTGCATCAGCGCGTCATCAACATGCAGGCCGTAGGTCTGGCCGGCGCGGTAGCGCGACAGCATCAGGCGGGTCAGGGCCTTCGGGCGGGCGGCGGAGCGGAACAAGGGGTTGGCGGCGAGGGTGCTTTCGACTTTGGTCAGGATGGCGTCCAGTTCGGGCGCGGGCAGTGCCTGATCATTTGCCTTGACCGTGCGCGCATGTCTGCCGGCGGTAGCGCGCCCGTCGCCAAAGCTCAGCTTTAAGGCGGCATCGCGCAGCGCCGCGACATCGGTGGGCGCCAGCAGGTTTTCGATCAGTAGCATCATGGCAGCGCGCTGCGCTTCATCGGACCGACGAGGCGATCAGTTCGACCTTGGCAGCAATGCCGAGCAGGATTTGCGGGTCGCCGGCAAACGGGGTGGTGGAAGTGGGGTCACCAAAGGCAGCGTCGGCTTCTGTCAGCGCGGTGCTGGCCTTGGCGGAAGCAGCAGCGGACAGCGGCAAGGCGGCAAGGTCTGTCAGGCGCTGGCGAGCAAGTGTCACGAAGGAGTGGGACTCGTGCCAGCCCATGACATCGGCGACCGCACCGTTTTCAATGCTGGCAGAATATTCGTCAGCGGCGGCTTTCAGCAACATAACCACGGCGTCAAAGCGGGCGCGGACTTCGTCGGCCTCAACAGCGGCTGCAGCGGCAAAAGCTTGGGCGACGGAGCTCAGCGCGGCATCGACTTCGGCCAATGATGCATCCTTGGCCATGGCGGCAGTGAACGCGGCAATAGTGGCGGAAGGGTCGGCGGCCCCATGGTCTGTGATCTCACGGACGAGATCGGCTAGGGTGCCTTCTTCTTGCGGGCGGGTGGAAAGGGCGACCGCATCGACCTTTTGCCCCAAAGCGTAGAGATCGCGTGCGGCCAGCATGTGGCCCTCGACAACGCCGATTTTGGCTAGATACGCCGCGTCAGTTGAAGCGTTTGCTGTAGTGCCGGCCTCGCCCACCTCGCCGCCTTGCTCTGCCAGCCACATCCGGGCGTCAGGGTTGGTCAGGGTGATGGGCGCGCTGCGCAGATCGGCAAAGGCCGGTGCCGCAGCCAGTGTGACCGAGGCGACGGCCAGGGTGGTCCAGCGGCGCGGTTGGGTCGGGCGCGGGGTCTTGGTCATGGCGAAACCTTTCTGAATGTTTTTTCGGTTTAATGCGTCGGACCGCGACCGTCAAGATTAGTTGAGTAATTCACTAAGAATATCCAGGCAGCGGCTTCACTCAGGTTTTTGCCAAATATCCGCTTTAGACCGGCTTTACCGCCAGCCAGATGCTGCCTTGGAGGCGGAGGGTCAGGATCGTCACCGTTCGTAGGGCCCTTCTCGGGATCAGGCTGTACGTGAAGCGGGCGGCAGGGTGGCGAGGATGGTCAGTGTTGTTGGACAAGGCGCAAAGGGTCAAGCCGCATCGAAGCCGTCGCACAGGTCCAAACGATCTTCGGCTACCAACAGTGGCATTCGCTTTTCTCTCCCTTCGCCATCGGGCGCGGACGAGGCCGCTGGGTCCGGGTGCACGCCACACGCGATGTGCGCAGCTGATGTGGAGT
>NZ_JAFCTX010000092.1:0-2353 GCF_049896245.1 Cypionkella sp. TWP1-2-1b2
GGCATGGAGCGCCGTTCGACCCCAATGTCCCCGAAACCGACGAACTCAAACTCGCAGTCCTCAAGCTCGCGAAGAAGTGGAAGCCGACAAAAAAGTAGGCAGGTTCACCGGACGCTTACCTTCAACCCGAAAAGCTATGTCAATCTGGCAACCAACTCGATCTATCAAAGCGCCTTCCTGAACAGCCTGATCATCGCCTCTTGCACCGCAGTCCTATCCACTGTGATGGGATTTCTGGCCATCATCGGCGCGCTGCGTTTTGCCGGAATGCGGGCGTTGTTCTACGCGGTGTTCTTCGCAGCGCCGCTGTTTGTATCTGAAATCCTGCTCGGGATTTCCAACACGTCCTTGTATTACTTGGTGTTTGGCTTGCAGGGCAACATGGTGACCGCGATCATCGCCAACTCGGTACATTGCTTCAGCTTCTGTTTCCTGATCATGGCGGCGATGCTGTATAAATACGATTGGCGGATGAACGAAGCCGCGATTGTCTGCGGGGCCACCCCGTTTCGCGCGTTTCTTGAGGTGATGCTGCCGCTGACATGGTCGGGCATCATGGGCAGCCTGATCGTGGCTTTCGTGCTGGCGCTGAACGGCTTGGATATCTCGTTCTACCTGGTGGGGGCGACGCCAACCATGACCTCGGTGGCGTGGGGTGCTTTGCGCTACGGCGTGAAACCCGAGCTTTACGCGCTGTCGACCCTCATCAATGCCGCCGTGTTCCTGGCGATCATCGTGTTGTTCGTGAAGGCGAGAAGGACGAAAACCGCGCTTGTCTAGGCGATCTTCGTGGTATCAAATGAAGGACCTTGGCTGAGCTGCGGTCCTTCACTCGGTCCCCTCGGCTACGGCATGATGATCATGCGCGCACAACCCGTGATCGCCCAAAACCTCAATCACCCGACAATCCGCGATAGTGCCGTGGGCGCATTGCACGACCATGCGCTGCAACTCTTGCTCGAGCACTTTCAGCTGCGCGATCCGCGCCTGCACGGCGGCCAGCTGCGCCTTTGCAATCGCATCGGCGGCAGAGCATGGCAGCCCTGGCCGATCCGACAGGCTGAGCAGATCGCGGATCGCCTCCAGCGGAAAGCCCAGCGCGCGGGCGTGGCGAATGAAGGCCAGCCGTTGCCGTGCGAGGGAACCATACAGCCGTTGATTGCCGCTACTGCGTTCCGGTGCGGGCAGCGGGCCGATCTGTTCGTAATAGCGCACCGTCGGCACCTTTATCCCGGTCTCGGCGGCCAATTTTCCGATGGTCAGCATAAGAACCCTCTTGCAGCTATAGTTACTAGAGACGCTAGCTTTAGGGTTCAAAGACGAAAAGCGGTATGTCGCAAGAACGCAAGAGGCTGAAATGACAGACATATCCGGCGACTGCTCACACGAATGGCGCATCTCTGGTATGGATTGCGCAGCCTGCACCCGCAAAATTCAGACCGCTGTGGAGCGTTTGCCGGGAGTCAGTTGCGTTAAAATTACCCTGATGAATGAACGCCTGCGCCTAACCCTTGCCGCCAAAACCACCGGCCCCGCCCAAGTCGAACGCGCCATGCGAGCCTTGGGTTATGGCATCACCGCGCCCGCCATCCCAGCACACGAAGCCGCTCCGACAGAGGATCACACCACCGAAACCCACCCCGATCACTCCCCCAAAAATCACGCCGACCTGCCAACTGATCAGCACTGGTATGCGACCGCCAAGGCCCGCTTGGTGTTTTTCACCGGCATCTTGCTAACCGCCGCTCAGATCGCGAAATGGACCCTCCTCGCCGACGATGCCATCTGGGCCTTCACGCTCGCATGCCTGATCGGATTGCTACCCGTGGCGCGCAAAGCACTGGCCGCCTTGCGCGCAGTTCTGAACCCCGCCGGGTTTGCCGGCGGCTGATTGAGGTTAGTTACGCGGCCATGGGTTCATTTTCCAGAGCGGCGTGGAAGTTTGCTTCGGCTTCAGCGGGTGGGATGTTCCCGATCGGCTCGAGCAGACGACGGTTGTTGAACCAGTCGACCTTTTAGCGGGTAGGCGATGCTTGCATCGCCGTAAGGCCATTCGAGGCTTGCATATTCCACGGCCTCGAATCTGCACCACGGGCCGCGACGGTGGATGACTTCGGCCTTGAACAGACCATTTATCGTCTCGGCTAAGGCATTGTCTTAACTGTCGCCAACGCTGCCGACCGAGGGCTCGATGCCTGCCTGGGCCAGCCGTTCGGTGTATTTGATCGACAGATACTGGGCAGTCTCAACCGGTCGTCGCAACACTTTCAGTTTCTTTGGCTTTCAGGAATTTGTCCAGCGCCTCTGCGGGGGTTTTCCAGCCGAGGGTTTTGCGTGGACGTCCGTTCAATGT
>NZ_JAFCTX010000093.1:0-1737 GCF_049896245.1 Cypionkella sp. TWP1-2-1b2
ATCGACCCCGCCGCCTGGCCAATCACGGCACCAGACAGGCCGAGGATCGTGCCACCAAAGCCCGCGCCGATCGAGGCACCAGCGGCTGCAAGGAGGATGGAGGCCATCAGATCACCTCGCTGGGCGCGGACGGAAACTGGAACGCAAATGACGCGCGCCGCGACCATGCCGGGGTGAAAGCCTCCTCGACGACCCCCGAGCGGTCATAGGCATGAATTAGGCTGGGGCGGAGCACGCTGGCGCCGAGGATGCCGCAATGCTTGGCGGGAACGCTCGGCGCCATACGAAACAGGATCAGCGTGCCTGGACCAGCCGCATCAAGGGAGATTTCGATGAGTGCAGCCCTGGCGGCTTCGGCCAGAACTTCGCGGCGGCCCGCCTCGCCCCAGTCGCGGGAATAGGGCGGAACCTCCCAGGGCTCGTCGCCATGCAGCGTCCGCCAGATGCCGCGCGCGAGGCCAAGGCAATCGGCGCCGACGCCCTGCACCGACGACTGGTGCAAATAAGGCGTGCCAAGCCAAGAGCGTGCGATGGTCAGAACGGCCGAGGGATCGGCCGGGGTCAACGGGGTGGCAGTCATGTGGAAACCTGTCAGGTAAGGGGCGCACCGTTGTTGGCATCGCCCTGATTTGGATAGCGCAGCACGGCCTCTTCGCCGGGCATGTGGGGGAAACCCCGGAAGTTCACGCCATTGCCGAACTTGGCCGAGCAAGTCGCAAACTGCTTGTCGCAGCCCACCGTGGCGAGGAAAGCATCGCCCAAGGCAATCGGACGCACCGGGGCCTCAAAAAGGGTGATGGCACCACTGGCGAAAGTAGCAATCTCGGCCTTGCGCCCGGCATTTGCGCCGGTTGTCCAACTGATGACGCCCAGCGCAAAGCTGCCATTCGCGAAGCCGCCGAGCGCGACGGCCGTGAAACCCCGACTGCCGGAGAGTGTCGCCACGGTCCCGGTCGCCGACCAAAGTGGCGAGGCGAGGTTCACGTCGCAGCGGGCATCGCCCAGATCGGCATCGCAGGAAAACTGATATGTCCGCCCAACGGTCTGGTTCAGCCAATGCGCCAGGGAGCGCACCTCGGCCACGAAACTGGTTCGCCCGCGCCTGATGTCACCCAAATTGCCGCGCCGCATCAGCACGCGCTGGTCGGTCGAGGCCCAGTTCACCCGCCAGACATCAACCTCGGCATTGTCCCAGCGCCCGTCCAGAATGTCGGTTTCGGTGATGCGATCCGAGGACAAGGCCCCTTCGACATCCTGCGCATCGACCGAGAAATCCTGCGCGGCGCGGATTTCAGAGGGCACAAAGCCGCTCTCCGGCTCAAAGGTGGTGACTGCGAAGGTCAGGGCCAGGTCGTGGTCTGTAAAGCCATAGACCGCACCGTCTCTTCGGGTGATCTTCCAGCACCAGGCCAAAGTGGTGGTGCCAGAATCGAGATGGGCTTGCAGCCCCGAGGGCAAGGATTTCATCGGCGGACCTCGATCAGAGGGATGGAAGTGATCGACCCCAGACGCTCGATGTCGAGCGTGACGGGCAGATCGTCGGTGTCAAACCGCACAGGCACATCGAATTCGAAACCGGCCGTCAGGTTGGCCCCGACCGAGGGTGGGCTGAGGAAGGTCAGGATCCCGGTTGCAATATCAACGGTCCAGCCGGGGGCGGCCCCGGTCCAAGCCGGTTCGCGTAAGCTCGCGCCGAGGATGGTCACGATCTGCCCTGCCGTGCTGTTGCCAGCCCCG
>NZ_JAFCTX010000094.1:0-1737 GCF_049896245.1 Cypionkella sp. TWP1-2-1b2
ATCGACCCCGCCGCCTGGCCAATCACGGCACCAGACAGGCCGAGGATCGTGCCACCAAAGCCCGCGCCGATCGAGGCACCAGCGGCTGCAAGGAGGATGGAGGCCATCAGATCACCTCGGTGGGCGCGGACGGAAACTGGAACGCAAATGACGCGCGCCGCGACCATGTCGGGGTGAAAGCCTCCTCGACCACGCCGGAGCGGTCATAGGCATGGATCAGGCTGGGGCGCATCACGCTCTCCCCCAACAAGCCGCAATGCTTGGCAGGCACGCCCGGCGCCATGTGAAACAGGATCAGCGTGCCTGGACCAGCCGCATCAAGGGAGATTTCGATGAGTGCAGCCCTGGCGGCTTCGGCCAAGACCTCACGGCGGCCCGCCTCGCCCCAGTCGCGGGAATAGGGCGGAACCTCCCATGGCTCGTCGCCATGCAAGGCGCGCCAGATCCCGCGCGCGAGGCCAAGGCAATCGCAGCCAACCCCCTGCACCGAAGACTGGTGCAGATAGGGCGTGCCTGCCCATGCGCGTGCGATGGTCAGCACGGCCGAGGGATCGGCCGGGGTCAAGGGGATGGCGTTCATGTGGAAATCCGTCAGGTGAGGGGCGCGCCGTTGTTGGCATCGCCCTGATTTGGATAGCGCAGCACGGCCTCTTCGCCGGGCATGTGGGGAAAGCCCCGGAAGTTCACGCCATTGCCGAACTTGGCCGAACAGGTTGCGAATTGCTTGTCGCAGCCCGCCGTGGCGAGGAATGCGTCACCCACGGCGATTGGCCGCACTGGGGCCTCAAAAAGGGTGATGGCACCACTGGCGAAAGTAGCAATCTCGGCCTTGCGCCCGGCATTTGCGCCGGTTGTCCAACTGATGACACCCAGCGCAAAGGTGCCATTCGCGAAGCTGCCCAGCGCAACGGCCGTGAAACCCCGACTGCCGGAGAGTGTCGCCACGGTCCCGGTCGCCGACCAAAGTGGCGAGGCGAGGTTCACGCCGCAGCGGGCATCGCCCAGATCGGCATCGCAGGAAAACTGATATGTCCGCCCAACGGTCTGGTTCAGCCAATGTGCCAGGGAGCGCACCTCGGCCACGAAACTGGTTCGCCCGCGCCTGATGTCACCCAAATTGCCGCGCCGCATCAGCACGCGCTGGTCGGTCGAGGCCCAGTTCACCCGCCAGACCTCGACCTCGGCATTGTCCCAACGCCCGTCCAGAATGTCGGTTTGGGTGATCCGGTCCGAGGACAGTGCCCCCTCGACATCCTGCGCATCGACCGAGAAATCCTGCGCGGCGCGGATTTCCGAGGGCACAAAGCCGCTCTCCGGCTCAAAGGTGGTGCCTGCGAAAATTAGAACCAGGTCGTGGTCTGTAAAGCCATAGACCGCACCGTCCCTTCGGGTGATCTTCCAGCACCAGGACAAGGTGGTGGTGCCAGAATCCAGATGTGCTTGCAGCCCGGAAGACAGGGTTTTCATCGGCGTACCTCGATCAGAGGGATGGAAGTGATCGACCCCAAACGCTCGATGTCGAGCGTGACGGGCAGATCATCGGTGTCAAAACGCACTGGCACATCGAATTCAAAACCGGCCGTCAGGTTGGCGCCGACTGAGGGTGGGCTGAGGAAGCTCAGGATCCCGGTTGCAATATCAACGGTCCAGCCGGGGGCGGCCCCGGTCCAAGCCGGTTCGCGTAAGCTCGCGCCGAGGATGGTCACGATCTGCCCTGCCGTGCTGTTGCCAGCCCCG
>NZ_JAFCTX010000095.1:0-1460 GCF_049896245.1 Cypionkella sp. TWP1-2-1b2
GGCAGTCTCAACCGGTCGTCGCAACACTTTCAGTTTCTTTGGCTTTCAGGAATTTGTCCAGCGCCTCTGCGGGGGTTTTCCAGCCGAGGGTTTTGCGTGGACGTCCGTTCAATGTTGCGGCGACTGCTTCAAGTTCGTCCCTTCCGTGAAGGCTGAGGTCTGTGCCCTTGGGGAAGTATTGGCGCAGAAGACCATTGGTGTTTTCATTTGTGCCACGCTGCCAAGGGCTGTGCGGATCGCAAAAGTAGACAGGCAAATCTGCAAGTATTGTCAGTTCGGCGTGCCGGGCCATTTCCGCGCCCTGATCCCAAGCCAATGATCTACGCAGGTGTTGTGGCAGATGAACAATGCTGCGCGCGATTGCATCTCGTACAGCCTCGGCACCATGTCCTGCAAGCGCAGGCCCATTTCTTTGTCGAGGTGCCGCACCATGGCCCGGCATCGGCGGAAGGTGCAACAGCATCGTGAAGCGGGTTGTTCGTTCTACCAAGGTGCCGATCGCGGATCGGTTCAAACCAATGATCAGATCCCCTTCCCAGTGTCCCGGTACGGCGCGGTCTGCGACTTCGGCAGGCCGCTCGCTGATCATGATTTCTGGTGTGATAAAGGATTTGCCGCGACTACCCACTCTGGCCCGTGGGACCCGCAGCGCCCGCCCGGTACGCAGGCAGGCCGTCAGATCGCGACGCAATGCTCCGCGGCTTTGAATGAAGAGGGCCTGATAGATGGCTTCATGGCTGATCCGCATCGTGTCATCCTCGGGAAAGTCGACCTGCAATCGTCGTGATATCTGCTCGGGGCTCCAAGCTGTCGACCACCTGCGCGATTGACGCGGCCCGTGTCGTCGACCTTTCCAAGAAACATTCGGACCCGCGATCCCAGTACCATCCGACCGGGTGACCAGTCCGGCAAGACGCTCCTGCACATATTGGCGCAAAGCCTGGTTTGCTGCCAGCTTTGCAAGCTTTGGCCGCCGCGCCATGCGCTCAGCGTGCCATTGGGCCGTTGTGGCCCTGTAATCGAACCCGCCTGAGCGCGTAGCGGCATTCCGACGGACTTCACGCGATATCGTCGAGGGGGATCGCTTCAGGAGGCGGGCGATCTCGCGCAGACCACATCCTCGCGCACGCATCAGTGCGATCTCTTCGCGTTCCCCAAAAGTCAAATAGCGCCCCGAAATGCAGGGGGCCGAAGGCGACAAATGTGTGGGAGCCATGCCTCCATTCTCCCGAAACCACCTTGATCCGACAGGTTGAGATACACCAACTTCCACGGCAGCGTCTTCGCTGGAACGTCCTGCCGCGATCGCCAACCAGAATAATCGTCGGTCTTCACTTCGCGCAACACCCGGGCGACCCGGCGAAACAATCGCCGCCCGGCCAGATCGATCGGACCCTCGCTGTCGTTTTGTCATCACAACCTCCATTCACTGGCTGTTGCGACGACCGGTTGAGACTGCC
>NZ_JAFCTX010000096.1:0-1255 GCF_049896245.1 Cypionkella sp. TWP1-2-1b2
CAAGCTCGACCTCGATCTGGCCGTCGGACAAGACATTGCTGGGCAAAGTGGGCTTGGCGGCTTCTGCACGGGCAGGGTTCACAATCTCTATAGGCAAGAAGACCGGCGCATCTACAGCGAACCGCCCCGGGTTTGCCGGAGGCTCCAACTTCTGAGTAGGATGGAGCATCATGAGCAAGACAACGAACAAGTTTTCCCCCGAAGTGCGTAAACGCGCTGTGCGGCTGGTGTTGGACAATCAGGGCCAGCATGGATCGCGCCGGCAGGCGGTGCTGTCGATCTCATCGAAGATCGGATGCGCACCGCAGACCCTGAATGACTGGGTCAACAAGGCGGAGGTCGAAAGCGGCGAGCGGGCCGGTGTCTCCAGCGAGATGGCCGAGAAGATGAAGGCCCTCGAACGCGAGAACCGCGAACTGCGCCAGGCGAACGAGATCCTTCGCAAGGCCAGCGCATATTTTGCGATGGCGGAGTTCGACCGCCGACACAGGACATGATCGCCTTCATCCGCTGCCCGGCAGCGCATGTTTACATGCGCGAGAGGGGACGATCACCGGGACAAACATGGGGTCGAGCCGATCTGCGAGGTTCTGCCGATCGCCCCTGCCACCTTCTACGAATATCTGGCGAAGCGGGCGGACCCGTCGCGCCTGTCGGACCGTGCCAGGCGGGATGCGCTTCTTCGGCCGCAGATCCAGCGCGTCTTCGATGCGAACTGGCAGGTCTATGGCGTTCGCAAAATCTGGCGGCAACTGCGCCGCGAGGGGTTTGATGTCGCCCGTTGCACCGTGGCCAGGCTGATGAAGGCCATGGATATTCAAGGCATTATCCGGGGCAAACTGCAGAAGACGACGATCCCGGACAAAAAGCTGCCATGCCCGATGGACAAGGTGAACCGGCAGTTCAGGGTGCCAGCGCCAAACATGTTGTGGGTGTCGGATTTCACCTACGTCGCAACTTGGAAGGGGTTCGTTTATGTTGCCTTCGTCATCGACGCATGTGCCAGGCGCATCGTGGGCTGGCGGGTCAGCAGCACCCCTCATGCTGGCTTCGTCCTGGATGCCCTCGACCAGGCAGTCCATGAGCGCCGCCCGGTCAAGGGCATGGGGTTGGTTCACCACAGTGATCGGGGCAGCCAAGGCAGTCTCAACCGGTCGTCGCAACAGCCAGTGAATGGAGGTTGTGATGACAAAACGACAGCGAGGGTCCGATCGATCTGGCCGGGCGGCGATTGTTTCGCCGGGTCGCCCGGGTG
>NZ_JAFCTX010000097.1:0-1168 GCF_049896245.1 Cypionkella sp. TWP1-2-1b2
CGACATTCTCGAAACCGGAAATGACTCCTGGCGCTTCAAACAGCGCAAGAAAATCAGCGCCCAAACTGATCAATATTGAACGCTGTTACCTGTTCAATATTCGACGCTGATTGACAGTTGTTGCATAGATTTAGCCCGGTTATCAGCTCCAGAACATCCTGGTGCCGGGCACCGATGAACTCGGGCAATGGCGCATTATTATGGTCCCGCTCTCCAAGGAATACGCCATCCTCGCGGTAGCCGATTGGGGTGAAACGATCATCGCCAATCACAATTCGGTGCAACCGATAAATCTCCGTCTGGTTGAGCGGCCGCTTGCCTGCCTCAAGGACGGCTTTACCCCAACGTTCCAAACGATTGGCCGCCGGGCGTTCCCCCTCAATCTCAAAGCTTGCGCGACTGTCGGCTAGCAGCATAAAGCTGGCTGCCCGCGCGATTATCTGTGCGCCGGTCTGGCCAATTATCTCCTGCGCCCGCGCCGACAGATCACCGGCGATGAAGGCTTCCAGCTTGGCTGTTCGGCGGATGATGGGACAGAACGCTCCGGTTCCAAGCAGGTTATCGCGGATCCTGTGGCGCGCCGACAGGCGGCCCCGATCAGCGGAATCCCGGAACCAGGTGATGTATTGAGCGGGGTCGAGGGCGTCGATGGCTGTGACTGCGGGTGCGTCCTGCAGGTCCAGTCGGTTCCCGGTAAGCGTTTCGTAGAAAAACCAGATACGCCGCGCGATGGCGCCGGTGGGAGCAGCCTGCACGATCTCGATCAGCGCCGATTGCGGTGCTGCCTTGAGAACCCGTTTCAGGATCAGAAGGTCCATGCTCTCGTGCCGCAGAGCAAAGGTCAAATGGCCCAGCAGGGTCGGCTCTGGCCGATAACGCTTGTCGAATAATTCCCAAGGGCCTTCGGTCCGCTTGTTGCCGCCTACATGCTTGCCTGAGACACATGAGAGCTGGCGAACCGGTGCCCTAACGCCAACGAATTCGACCAAGGCTGCCCAGCCCACAAGCTCTGCACCTTCCGGTAACGGCTCGTTCTGGAAGAAGGCTGGGGTGGGTTCAACCGGTCAGCGCAACATCTTTGATTTGAGATGTTATGAAAGGACCCAAGATGGCACGAACCGGCCGCCCAGGCTTATCGCACGAGCAGAAGGCCGAACTCTGGCGACGT
>NZ_JAFCTX010000098.1:0-1096 GCF_049896245.1 Cypionkella sp. TWP1-2-1b2
CGGTGGGTTCAACCGGTCAGCGCAACGGCTCGATCAAAGGTATCAGCGGGCGTCTGAAAGCCAAGCGTTTTCCGCGGCCTTGTGTTGAGCCGCAGGGCAACCTGATCAAGGTCATATTGGGTGTAGACGGATAGGTCCGTGCCGTTCGGGAAGTATTGGCGCAGCAAACCATTGGTGTTTTCGTTGCTGCCGCGCTGCCAAGGGCTTTTCGGATCGCAGAAATAAACGCTGACATCCGTCGCGACGGTGAACTTCCGATGATAGGCCAGTTCCGTGCCCCGGTCCCAGGTCAGCGAGGCCATCACGCCCTGCGGCAGGTGCTGCACCCGTGCGATCAAGGCGCTGACGACGCTGTCGCTGTCCTTGCCGCCAACCTTGACCAGCATCACAAAGCGCGAGCTGCGTTCGACGAGCGTGGCGATGTGGCTATTTCTGGCACCACTCATCAGGTCGCCTTCCCAGTGGCCCGGGATGGCACGATCCTCGATCTCGGCCGGTCTGTCCCGGATCGATACGGCATCTATGATCTGGCCCCGCGTCTGTCCCGCAGTTGTCGCTGTCCGGCCCCGTCGCATGATCCTGCGGCTACGCAGATGGGCCAGCAACTCTTTCTTGAGCACTCCACGTGCCTGAATGAACAGGCTTTTGTAGATCGTCTCATGCGATACGCTCATGAATGGGTCTCCGGGATACCGGGCCTTCAGCCACCCAGCGATCTGCTGTGGCGACCATTGGCCCGACAGCTTTCCGGCAACCAGTTTGCACAGGGCTGGGTTGAATGCCAACTGGCAGGGCTTGGGCCGGCGGGCGCGCTCCGACGCCCTTTCGTCAGCCCGGGCGGCGCGATAGGCCCGGCGCCCGCCGTTCCTGGCAACTTCGCGGCTGATCGTGGAAACTGCTCGCCCCAGATCGTGGCCAAGCTGCCTGAAGGAGCGCCCTGCAATAAGACCGCGCGAGATCTCCTCCCGCTCAATCAGGCTGAGAGACCCGGATTTGCGCGACCGGGGCATCGGCGCAAAACCACCCTTCGCTGCGACAACGCCAAACACCGATGCCGCGTGCTTGCCCAATGCACGCCCGATCTCACTCAGTGTCT
>NZ_JAFCTX010000099.1:0-1059 GCF_049896245.1 Cypionkella sp. TWP1-2-1b2
TGTTCCATCCCGGATGATCACATAGACCCTCGGCGCTCTGCGTTTTTCATGGCAAGATCGATCCTGAGGGACATTCGAAGCGGGGTTCGGGCATGTTGATCCATCTTCACAAGCAGGCGACGACGACGCCGAAGGTGCGGGCGGCGATCCAGGCCAGCACGGAGCCTGCATCAGCCTTGGCGGAGCGGTTCGGGACGACCGAGCAGACCGTCTACAAATGGAAGCATCGCGACAGTGTGCATGACCGCAGCCACACGCCGCACCGGCTTCAAACGACACTGACGTCCCCGCAAGAGGCGGTGGCGGTTGTCCTGCGCAAGACGTTGCTGGTGTCCATCGACGACCTGCTGGCCGTGGTCCGCGAGTTCCTGAACCCGGATGTGTCGCGCTCGGGCCTCGACCGCTGCCTGCGGCGGCATGGGGTGGGCAATCTGCGTAACCTGCAGGCGACAGACCCCAGACCTAAACACAAGGCGTTCAAGGCCTACGAGCCCGGCTACCTGCATGTCGATGTGAAGTATTTGCCTCAAATGGCTGACGAATCCTCGCGCCGCTACCTGTTCGTGGCCATCGACCGCGCGACCCGCTGGGTGTTCATCCGGGTCTTCAAATCCAAGACTGCCGCCAATGCCCGCCGATTTCTGCGCGATCTGGAACGGGCCTGCCCGATGCGCATCCGCACAATTCTCACGGATAATGGCAAGGAATTCACCGACCGTCTGTTCGGTCTGCGCAAACGCGCCGCAACAGGCCAGCACGAGTTCGATCAACTCTGCGCCGATCTCGGCATCGAACACCGCTTGGCCCCACCGCAACACCCCCAGACCAACGGCATGGTCGAACGCTTCAACGGCCGGATCGAGGAGGTGCTGCAATCGCACCATTTCCGATCAGGCGAGGAACTGGAAACCACGCTGCACCGCTATGTTCTGCTCTACAATCAGCAACTGCCGCAGTCAGCCCTTGGCAGCAAGACACCCTTGCAGGCGATGAAGGACTGGCACAAACTTAAGCCGGAGTTGTTCACGAAACAGCCCTATCACCTTCCGGGATGTGACA